>NZ_JAZBJZ010000118.1:0-16553 GCF_036349135.1 Tumidithrix elongata BACA0141 | reverse complement strand
AAGGGAAGAGGAAAACCCTGTCCACAACTTGTTTTTATTTCCCAACAACTCTAATTAATTTAGAGAATTAAGGAGAATATAGCGCTCCTTAATTCTCTGAGAACGTAGCACGGGCTTCTAGTTCTTGCATGCAAGATGCCTGCGCTACAAATTAATTACAACTCATTCACTTCAGTTTTGGATTGCAGCGATTAGAATCGGATTGACTAATTCAGGGGCTTCATCTTGCGGACAATGCCCCGCATTGGCAATGGGAATGAAATCTGAGACACAAGCGAATTTCGTAAATTCTCTGCCTAGTTCTATCGGTTCCCAAGGATCTTTCTCTCCCCACAGCACGATCGCACTGCAAGGCAACTTTTCTAGTAGTTCCTCTGGAGTTGGCCCTTGGGAATAACGCACAAATGCCATGAATACAGCCACAGCATTTGGATCTTGAGCGGGTTTCACGAGCATCTCTACAAGCTCATCGGTTACGGCTTCATCTCGCACATAGGCTTGCTTGAGGATCTTGCGCACGGTTTGGGGACGACGCACGAGATCGAAAAAGAACTTGGCGATCGCGCGGTTTCCCAAAATATTTTGCATCACTTTTGCCCCCACGCGCCGCGACCAAGGTAGGGTAATTTGCTTTTGCTCTTGTAAGAGGCGTAGAGAGCAGTTAATTAATATTGTTTTTGTAACCAATTCGGGCGCGAGAATCGCTGTCTGCATGGCTACTACCGCACCGATAGAATTTCCAATCAAAATCGCGGGGCTACCCACAACCTCGCGCACAAAATCAGCGACCTGCATTCCCCAAGTTTCAAAGGTATAGGGCGATTGGCTGGGATGGGGCTTTTCCGACGCGCCAAACCCGATCAGATCGATCGCAAACACCCGACTGACTCCAGCCAATGCTGGCATATTTTTGTGCCAATGTCCGACGGATGCGCCAAACCCATGAATTAAGACCACAGCAGGAGCATCAGAAACTCGCTCTAGACCTGCGGCACGATAGCAGATTTTGTAATTTCGCCATGTCCAAAACCGATCGACACGCGCTTCTTTATTGCGATCGAATTGGGGATTTGGCAGAGAATTTGTAGGTGTTTTTTGCACGTTGACTTTAGCTAAGACGAAGTTACTGTGAATGGTTATTCCAGTTTAACAAGTCTTCATAAAGCGTATAGATTGGGGTGCTATGATCGCCTGCGAGACAAACGGATTGAGATGAAAAAATTCATGAATTGGTCAATAGCGATCGCCCTAAGTGCCACATTGGCAGGATCTAGTGCACCCTTATCGACACCCTTAAACTCTGAGCTAAATCCTAATTCCTCTGCTAGCGCTTCAAGTTTAACGAGTTTTGGCAATGTTAAACCTTTTGACCCCTTAACCTTTTTACCCTACAACCAGCGAATTGCACAATTAGAACTGAAAGCCAAGGCAAGCGAGGCAAGTCTAGAAAGAAGCCGATCGCGCTTGGCTCTTGCCAATATTTACCTAGACAACAAAAATCCTCGTGCTGCACTCGCTGCCTTAGAGGGCTTAGAGACAGAATATCCTCTATTGGCAGAATATGTTCTGCTCAAACGAGCGCAGGCATTCACCCAAGCAAACAATGGTAATGCCGCTAGAGCCGTTTGGAATCAAATTCTCACCAACTATGCCAATAGTCCCGTCGCCGCCGAAGCGATGTTTATGACGGGGCAAACACAGCAGCTACTGCAAAAGCTTCCCTCCCATCCGCGAGCGTTGGGTGCGGCACTGATGGGTTTAAGTCAAAACCCCCAACGTGCAGATTTACTTGCCCATATCGCAGTTTATTTTAATGAATACAAAGCGATCGTGCCTTTGCTCGATCGCCTCGTCAACAGTGGAGCTAAGCTAACCCCCGATCAGTGGTGGGCAGTAGCAGATGCCTACTATGACAACTTTGAATTTAATAAATCAGCCAATGCCTACCTGAGAGCCACACCCAACGCTTTCACTGCTTATCGGCTAGGGCGCAGTTTCCACCGTGGCAAACAAATTGATGCGGCTTTAGGGGCTTACAATCGCGTCGCCCAACAATATGCTCAAAGTCCTGAAGCTCCTAGAGCTTTAATTCGGATTATGCAAATTGCTGACCCCAGTCAAGCTGTGGCTGTTGCCGATCGGATTGTGGCAAATTACCCCGATACAGCGGCGGAAGCACTGCTCAAAAAAGCAGATTTGCTACAAGATAAACTGGGTAGCCCTCAGGCAGCGAGTGCCGCGAGAAATCTGCTGTTAAGTCGTTTTGCCAATAGTAACGAGGCGGGAGAAATTTACTGGCGGATTGCCAAAGGTCATGCCAATGCTGGCGATCTCAAACAAGCGATCGCTTCCGTTCAGATTTTGACAAACAATGCTCCTGATAGTGCGATCGCTGCTGAAGCAAGTTTTTGGGGAGGTAAATGGGCTACTCGCATCGGCGATCGCACCACTTCTCGGCAGTTGTTTGAATTTGCCATTCGCAAGCATCCAGAATCTTATTTTGCTTGGCGATCGGCGAGCTATTTGGGTTGGCCGGTGGGAGACTTGGGCACAGCTCGGAATGTGAATTTGCCTTTTACACTTCCCAGTATTCGTACTGGTTTGCCCGCAGGTTCGCCCCAATTTCAGGAATTGTATATTTTAGGAATGAATCAGGATGCCAGCGATCGCTGGCAATACGAAACCAGAGGGAAGCGAAGTTTGACACCTAGGGAAATCTTTACAGATGGGGTAATTCGGGTTGGTGTGAATGACAATCTCTTGGGGATTCGCAAGTTAGAGAGCCTCGATACCATTGATGTCAATGCCACCGAACGTGCTGATATTAAAATGTTGCAGCAGCAACCAATCTATTGGCAGAGCCTCTATCCTTTTCCCTATTGGAATTCCGTTGCAAATTGGTCTCGGGAACGCCAAATTTCTCCGTTACTGGTTTTGGGGCTAATGCGCCAAGAATCTCGTTTTGAAGCCCAGATTCTCTCGCGATCGGGCGCAGTAGGTTTGATGCAAATTATGCCAGACACAGGACAATGGATTGCTAGCAAAAAAGGAGTAAGCAGTTACTCCCTCAGCAATCCCGAGGACAACATCAATTTTGGTACGTGGTATTTGGACTATACCCATCGTAGTAATAACAATAATTCCATGCTGGCGGTTGCCAGTTACAACGCAGGTCCTGGCGCGATCGGTCGTTGGGTAGAAAGTCGAGGTCTAGGCGATCCTGATGACTTCGTTAATAACATTCCCTACGACGAAACGAGGGGCTATGTGGAGCGGGTATTTAGTAATTATTGGAACTACCTGCGCCTCTATGCACCTCAAGTCCAACAACAAATCACTCAGTTGCAATCTTCCAGTGGGAATATTTCTGGAAAGAGGAACTAATACCATTTTTAGACAAGCCGCGTCGCGGCTTGTCTAAAAAATTTATGACTTTACTTCTTGGTTTCGGCGGGTTTGACCGACACAATTAGTAAGTTATCAGGCAAAAGCAGCTCCTTTGCAGATTGGTTGACGGCATCAAGAGAGACAGCCCGAACCTTGCTAGGAAATTCGTAAAAACTACCGATGGGGAATCCATAGGTTTCATCGCTCAAAACGGCTTCTGCAATATTATCGGGCTCAGCCAAATTGACGGGAAAGCTATTGATCAGACTATTTTTGGCAGCATCAAGCTCGGCTTGGGTAATGCCGCGATCGCGAACTTCTCTAAATACAGCCAAAGTCTTCTCGATCGCTTTTTGCGTATCCTTGCCATTGGTTTGGAGTTGGATAATAAATGCACCCGGGGCTTTGCCAACTTGGAAATAGCTGTAAATGCCATAGGTCAGACCCGCCCGATCGCGAATTTCTGTACCTAAGCGACTAGAGAGCGTATCGCCACCGAGCACCTGATTGAGTACGATTGCCTCGTAATAGCGGCGATCGAAGCGCGAAATACTCGGATGTCCCATCAACGTCACGGCTTGGGTTTTACCCGATAGCGTCAATTCTTTTTCCGTTAATTCGGTGGGATTCGCAACAGGTGGGTACTGCAAAACGGGCGCAGTCCCTGTAGCTTTCCAAGCACCTAGTTCCGCCACAAGCAATTGTTTTAGCTGTATGGGGTCAAAATTTCCCATCAGCACAAGCGTGGTTGAGTCGGGTCGAAAATAGGTTTGATGGAACTTCACTAAATCTTCCCTTTTAATCGCCTTGAGGGTCGCTTCCGTACGCATATTGTGGAAAGGATGCCCCTTGGGATAAAGCTTTTGTTGAAATTCACGTCGCACTAAGCTACCGGGCGTATCTAACTCAGACTTTAAAGCCACAAGATTGCGTTGGAGATTGAGGTCGAACTCCTTGGCTGGAAATACAGGGTTTTGCAAGACGTCCGCCAACTGTTTGACCACAACAGGCAGATCGCTAGATAAGGCCGATGCCCCGATATTTACCCCTTCACGCCCCGCCGAGAATCCTAGTTTGGCACCGCGATCTTCTAAAACAGCAGCGATCGCATCGGCATCTTGGGTTTTAGTCCCATTCATCAAGTTTTGGGCGGTTAGAGAGGCAAGTCCCGCTTTCGCTTCGGTGTCAAACCCTGAGCCTGCTTCGACTCGTCCCTCAATTGTGATCGAAGGACTGCTCTTGTCTTGAATGAGCAAGAAATTTAAACCATTGGGCAATACGAATTTAATCGGTTTGACAGGATTGGGGACATCGATCTTGGTAGTAAGTGCGCTCTCAGGTAAAAAGCGTTTTACCTCAGCAGGGTCAACGGGCTTTCCGGGGCTAAAGGCTTCGGAATGGGTGGGATTGACCGTCGTCGATCCGCCTTGACCAGTAATTACGGTAGGCTCAAAAAAGCCTAAAACGCGCTTGTCTGGATTGAGATATTGTTTGGTGACACGCTGTACGTCAGCGGTGGTCACCTTGTCGATATTGGTCAAATAGCGATCGCTAAATCGGTAGTCACCCGCGACGATCTGGTTGTAGCCTAACTGAGTAGCCTGAGAGCTAATATCGCGATTTCCCAAAATGTAATTGGCACGAATTTGGGTTTTGGCGCGATCGAGTTCAGCTTCAGTAATTCCCTCTGACTGCAATTTTGCAACTTCGGCAAGCAATAACTGATCGATTTCAGGGAGGGTTTTGCCCTGAGCAGGTGTCGCCCCAAACATATACCAACCGGGGTCGATCATGGTCGAAGCATTACCGCTGACACCGCTGGCTAAACCAGTCTGCACAAGGGCTTGATAGAGTCGCGAACCACGTCCCGATGTTAAGACAGAATCCATCACATCGATCGCAGGCACATCAGGATGGGTAATCGGAGGCAAAGTGGGATAGACCGATTGCAAAAACGCCACACTGCCTGGTTCGCGCAACACGATCGGATTTTGCTGAGGTGATTTTATATTTTGGATAGGAGGCGCGGCTTTTGCCACAGGTTTTGGTGGGGCAGAGATCTTGCCAAAGATCTTCTCGATCTTGGCAAGGGTGGCTTTGGTATCAAAGTTGCCAACTACCACAAGCGTGGCATTATCAGGACGGTAGTGGGTGCGATAGTAAGTTTGTACATCCTCAACGGTGAATTTTTCCACATCAGGACGGTAGCCAATTACGGGCCAGCCATAGGAGCTATTGGGAAAAGCTGCCGCCATTACTGATTTATTCAAGCGCGAGCCGGGGTTGTTATTGCCACCATCAAGTTCTGACAGCACCACAGTTCTCTCGGTCTTCAGCTCCTCAGCCCCAGCAAGGCTATTCACCATGCGATCGGCCTCTAGCTCTAAAAGAGCATCCAGTTTTTCGCTACCAACCGTGCCAAAGTAAGCCGTCATGTCATAGCTGGTAAAGGCATTAGAACTGCTGCCTAAAGCACTAAATAACCTGCCAAATTGAAGCGGGCGATCCTTTGTGCCTTTAAACATCAAGTGTTCGAGTTGGTGCGAGATGCCCGTAATTCCTGGTCTTTCATTGCGCGAGCCCACGCGGTACCAAACCTGAACGCTGACCACAGGAGCTGTATGAATTTCTTTGGTTAAAACAGTTAAACCATTACTTAGCAAAGTTTTTTCTACCCGATCGGTTAAAGCGGCTGATGCCGCAGTGGATGCAGTATAAGCGGTCGGGGCAGCTTGCGTTGTTACTGCATCTGCCTCTTGGCGATTAAAAAAGGATAAATTACTTAAAAGGGGTAGAGGCGTATTGCTCAGGAGAATGACGGCTAGCGCGATCGCCAAGCATCGGCTCACAAAAGAAAGCATAGATTTCAATTTTTTCAGTTGGTGATTAAATAAATTCACAGTAGATGCACGAAAAGTAGATCGCTAATCCTTATCGACAATTATAGATAGTCAAAGAAAATGCTAAACTCATTGGGTAAGTTGACCTAAAGCTCTAGAAGCAGACCCTGTCAGAGTTCTTATTGTTTCTATTGCTATGTAAATCTCTGCTTAAAAGTTCATGCCATCCCCTAGTTCTTCTCTCAGAAATACCTTTACTAAGACTGAATCAAGACGACTTCAGGATCTGCTGCCACCAGAACTGCAAGCGTGGGTGAAAATAATCAACGCTGACGGTGTGCGCCCACCCCTAATTGCCTGCGAAGAAGCGGGTGGTGACGAGGTGGTGATCTTAATCGACATGCTGCGCTGGGAGCAACTAGCTCAGGATCAGCGCAATTTGCTATTTTGGCACGAAGTGGCGCGCGTGCAAAATGATACGGTTCCCAAAGATGGTTGGGAGGTTGCTGCCCTAGCAGTTGGTCTAGGCGGGGCAGTCGGCGAATTGTGGGTGCAAAATGGTCTGCTGTTTATGCTAGCACTGGGTATTTGCGGCGTGGCAGGGTTTCAGCTCTGGCGGCGCGGCAGCAGCAAAAAAGATATTCGACATTTAATTGAGGCTGACCAAGGCGCAATCAAGCTGGCAATGCGTAACGGCTATGCCATGCCTGCGGCTTACAAAAGTTTAGGCAGTTCCCTCAAAATTTTGCTCAGTGAAGCCAGTAAAGGCAGAGAGCGCACAGCGCTTGAAAAACGTTTAGATGCCCTAAGAGCTGAAGCTGCAAGAGCCAGACGCAACTACGAAAATTAATTGCGTAATATCTCAGAGAATACTTTGATGCGAGGGGCAGGCATAAGAGCACTGCCCCTACAAAAGATTTTCTGACACAACTTGGAATTCCCTAGGATCGTGGATTTATTAAGGTGCTGTTCTTTAGAAATAATGGGCATTCTAAAATAATGACTCTACACCATTAGAATTGCAGGTAATTTAGTTCACGATCCAAGGGAATTTAGATCGACCTTAAGATAGGTTTATGCTTCCCAAAGCCTGATTTGGCTTGGGTAAAATAGATTAACTCAAAGTATTGAGTTAGATTAGGGTTAATAGATTTTTATAACGTTGAGGATCGTAGAAAAAATTTTTATGAAAAAAATCATGCCTTGGGTGCGATCGCTCTTAGTGTTTGCCTTGATCGCCGTAATCGTATTCGGTAATGCCCATGAAGCATTAGCCAGACGTGGTGGTGGCAGAATTGGTGGTGGTTCGTTTAGAGCGCCTACTCGTTCTGTGCCTGTGAGTCCTTCTAGAGGTGGCGGCGGCTACTATGGTGGCGGTTACAGCAGTGGTGGTGGCTTTTTCTTCCTACCTTTCTTTTTTGGTGGCGGAGGATTTGGTGGCAGCATTTTCACCTTTTTGATTCTTGCCGCAGTAGCTGGTGCGGTTTTACAAGCATTTCGTGGTGCTGGTAGCTCTGATTCCGAAGGCATTACTGGTCTGGACAGCAAAGTTACGGTTGCTAAAATCCAAGTTGGTTTGTTGGCTTCTGCCCGCGAACTCCAAAACGATCTTACCCGTTTAGCGATGGACTCAGACACCTCGTCTTCTGAAGGTTTATCGCTGATTTTAAAAGAAACGGTTTTGTCTTTGGTACGTCACCCTGAATATTGGGTTTACGTTTCCTCAGCAAAGGAAACCACTAAGTTTGCCCTAGCCGAGCAGAAATTTAATGGCTTGGTCATGTCTGAGCGCAGTAAGCTCAATGCCGAAGTTTTATCCAATAAAAATGGGCGGATTTTGCAAAGCTCCAAAGCAGCAGGAACCTTGCCCTCTAGTGGCGATCTGAGCCTCGAAGATCCCAGTGAATATATTGTAATTACTCTGATGGCAGCCGTGGCAGGCGACACCTTGGGCAAATTACCTGAGATTCGTTCTTCAGAACAACTCAAGCAAACCTTGTCAGCCCTTGGCTCAGTCACCCAAGATCAATTATTAGCGATCGAAGTGCTATGGGAACCCCAGTCAACCGACTATACCCTCACCTCCGATGAAGTGCTTACTGTTTATCCCGATCTAGTGAGAATCTAGACTTACAACTTTATTAAGTAGCTTTTTTATAGAGTTTTTGGATTGAGGCTCTGATCTTTATATTCCGAATCTTCCACTCTACAGAGAGACGCAAGCGATCGCTTGCGTCTCTCTGTAAGTTTATAAATCTGCAAATTTCGCTACACCTATGGCGTTTCTTTGCAATCTGTGGTATTACTAGCCAGTATTATTTTGCTCCAAGTCTTGATTTGGGGTAAGTGTAATTGGGAAACTCGTGCTTGTATTTCCACTTGTAGTCAGATTAGGAATATTGTTTGAGCTAGACAAAAGGGAACTCTGACAGTCTGACGCTCTGGGTATAGGAAAGCTTAGATGTTGGTTTGAGGAGTTAATAGGTGAGTCTCGTATGCTACAAAACACACAAAATCGCAATAACGACCAATATTTCACTACCCATGAGGTAGATGCTTTCTCAGATCATGCCGACGATCTGATGGACGATCTATTTGGCGATGTAGAGCATACCCTGCATGTAAGTGCTAGTAAGAAGCGCCCTGAAACGCGCGCGGAGAAGAAGTCAATCAATCAGATCTTACCCTATACTCCCAACGCGATCGCAACGCGCCCAACCGCCAACAAATCTTCCGAGCCACCATCTAGTTCAAGTACGGACATTTCCCCTTCTCGCTTACACGAGCCAAACGATCGGGCAATTACGCACCAAGTAGAAACGCCCAAAGACACTGTTAGTCTCACCAGAATTGAGCTTGCCGATGTCGATTTACCTCCCGTTTCTCGCCAAGACATTCTTTGGATTGAGCCCTATGTAACCCGAGAGTCCAACCCACCCATTGGTAATTTTGAGCCTCCGATTAATTACACCGAAGCAAAGCGTAGCAATCTCCTCGATCGCTTCCTACTCGTAAGTGCTTGCGGTTCAGCCCTTTTAGCCGCTGTAATGTGGTCTGTGAATCACGGTCTGTTCGATCGCACTGCACCGAAAGTCAGTACAGTCAATAACAACGGTCAGCTTAGCCCCGAAAAACAGCAGTTTGCTGAAGAGATTAGGCGATCGCTAGAGAACATTACAGACAAAAGTACAACCGCAACTAATCCCAATGGCATCACTATGCCCATCGGAATTAATTCACCGATCGTATCTATCAATAGCGGGGCTAATAACGGTCAATTACAAATGGCATCGCCACCCGTTGTAGGGACAAGCGTGCCGCCGCTCTATATTCCTGTCTATCAACCTCCATCTCCCAATAGCACCACCAACCCGATCGCTTTGCCTCCTGTTTCTTCGACAAATGGTAGTGTAGTTGAGATTACCCCGTCTAATACCCAACCAATCACTGCACCAACTGTCACTTCTACGGCTCCATCCTATACGCTGATTGGGGTACTTGATTTAGGCGATCGCTCTAGTGCCATGTTTGATATCAATGGTTCTATGCAAACTATTGGCTTAGGCAAGCAAGTCGGTAATAGTGGCTGGCTACTAAGCCGTATTAGCCAGCAAGAGGTCACGCTTAGACGTGGTCAAGCGACCAAGAGTATTTTTGTCGGTCAAAAATTCTAGTTAAGCTGTGCTGACAGTTCTAGTCCGTCCGCATAAGGATCCCGATCTTTTAGCCCAGACCTATGGGGCTATCGTTCAAAAAATTCGTCGCACTGTTGTTTGAGAATGGTATGAGCCCTTACTCGGAAATACACTAAAGCTGGGGCTTCTTCGGTAGAATAATAAATGTTAAGCTCAAGTTGAGGACTCGCAATGGGGCTAATTGAGGATATTTCCCGTTTTTTGGAAACGCGACTTGAAGAATACATTCGCAGTAATCCTCAGATGGAATTGCAGGTTCTTGAGGATCAACTACGTGGACAGGCTGAGGAAGTAGCGAAATTGATCGTGGGCTTTGAGGTGCAGGAAAAAGGGCATCAGGATCAAATCTTAGCGATCGCTGAAGAAATTAAGCTATGGCATGGTAGGGCGCTTAAGGCAGAAGCTGCTGGTAGACCAGACCTAGCCAATGGGGCGAAAGAGCGTGAGGCAGCTCTCTTGCGTCAGGGTAACCAAGTATGGGCGCAAATGGAACTGGTAAAACAGCGACGCGCTCAAACCTTAGAATTGCAATCACAAATTCAGGCACGGCGTAAAGAAGTCCAAGCAAAAATTGCCGAAGCCGCAAAGGCGGCCAAAAGCGCACCAAAACAACCCCCATCAAATCCAGCCTTTAACTGGGAAAATCTCTACACGCCCCAATCATCGACCGACTCCTTTGATGACTTAGATAATAAGTTCAAGCAATGGGAAATGGATGAAGAATTAGAAAGACTGAAGCGGAAGATGGGCAAGTCCTAACCGCATCCATACCACCGATGGGATCCCCATTCCCAATTCTTTCAAAACTGGCTTAAATTTAATTTTTGAACATGGTATTAAGCTGTGTATTAAGCTGCCCAACTCATCGCGATCGCGACATTAGTAGTTTTGCTGACATTATCCTGTTTGATCGCTTCGGGATCGGCAATCCGCAGCTCCGCACAGGGGATCGAATCCGCATGGATCGAACTCATGACATACCCCTCATGCACCTCTAGCAGGGCATCAATCGGTGCTTGAAAATCGATCTGCTGGTTCGGCATCACAGTACGCTCGATCGTATGTTGTAAATATCCTGAGTTAAGCGTCGAGCTAGAGCGCGAAACCCGAATAATTTGCACTGACTCCCCACCGTTACGATAGCGGCAATTGATGATTAGTTTTTTGTACAACTCATGCTGTGTGCTTACCATAGATCTGAACCCGATTATTAAAGTGAAAGCTTTGCCGTTGCGTGATCCCAAGCTATCACTTTCATCCAATTAAGGAGTGATCTAAGACACACATTTATAATTTTTTAATCTTTTTTACTCTCGTTCAGCATCAACTGCAGCCTGTTCGCGTTTGAACATATATCGAGTTAAGTCAATGAATACATCGCGTCTGAGATAGGGGTAGTCGCTAATCCAGATATTTAATTTGGGAATAAAGGCATCGGTCGTGACTTTACTGATGCGACTAAAACTGCGATCGTTAGAAAACAACAACATGCAGACAACCTGCTTGGGAGCAATGCGCTTATATTCGCGCCGCATGGGTACGCGGATGGTGGTGATAAACCCCGTGCGATCGCCTAGCTCTACATTAAAAAAACTTTCGGTGTTATAGCTGACATCAAGACGCCCGCGACTATCTACGGTTTCTTGTTTTGAGAGCACCTCTTCTGACAAATAAACATCTAAAACCTGCGCTTGCCAAAAACCACAGTTTGAAAATCTTCGCAGTTTGGCATTGCGCCCCACAGCAATCAGAACTGGCTCTAGCATCCAGTACATACCGCCTAAAGCTGCACAAACAAACACCATCAAAGCGACAAAACTGTTGGGGCTATTGTCATTGACGCGGTTGTAGATCAGCGTAAACACAACCAACAGGGCTACCGATATGAGAATGCGCCGAAATAAATCCTGTCCGTTTCCCCAATAGTATTGATATTGATCGGCAGTAGGCACAGCGGGAATCAGTTCGTCAAATTTCTTGCGCTTGAGTGGAGTAATCATTCGCTACGTAAAACGTTAATATGCAGAACTTACACAGGGATGCTGAAGTTGGGTAAAATGTAGACGCCCAAAAGCTTGAATGAAAGACCCTTCTAGGCATTTTTAAAACAGCAGAAAAGTTGCTCTCATCTTTGCGGAAGTCCGAAGTTTTTAATGCGGACTGGGGCATATTGACTCTAGGGTATGCGTAAACCTAGCAACCATACTATAGCGAAATTTAGGATCGCCCTGTTTGGCGATCGCCTAGAGACAAGCACAGACGATTCATGCCTTTGAACAAACTAGGATTGAGCATCGTACCAGCAAGGATTCATAGGGGTTAGGAACATGGTCAGTGAAGGGCAGGCAAATCATCTCTGGGCGACGAAAGCTAAATTTTGCCAGTTACAAGCCCAACTCCGCGATCGCTGGCAGACAATCGAACAATTCGATTTGAGCGATTATGACATTCTGGTCGTGCCTTCGCTGAGCCTCGATCAGTCAGAACTCTTAAAGGTTGCAGGCAGCCACCACTACGAGGAACGTCTGCTATTTTCCCTGATTCGCCTGCGCAATCCCCGCACCCGCTTGGTTTATGTCACATCCCAACCTCTTGCGCCCATCATCATTGACTATTACCTGCAATTGTTACCGGGCATTCCCTTTTCCCATGCCCGCGAGCGACTGGTATTGCTTTCTACCTACGATGCGTCGCACGTTCCCTTAACCCAAAAGATTCTAGAGCGACCGCGCCTGATCGATCGCATTCGCAAGGCACTACGAACGCGGAAAGCCTACATGATTTGTTTTAATTCCACACCCTTAGAGCGGGAATTATCTGTTGAGTTGGGCATCCCCCTATGGGCGCTCAACCCCGATCTATTACACCTCGGCACCAAGAGCGGCAGTCGTAGCATTTTTGCAGAAACCCATGTTCCCCATCCCGATGGCAGTCCTCTGGTACATAGCCCCCATGACTTAGCCAAAGAAGCGGCGGCACTGTGGGATCGGCAACCACAACTCAGGCGCATGGTCGTCAAATTAAACGAAGGATTTTCTGGGGAAGGGAACGCTATCTTAGAATTAGCGCCGATCCGTACTGTGGAAATGCCCCAACGTGCAGCCGCGATCGCCGATAGTTTCCCCCATCTACGCTTTCAGTCGCTATCTGAAACTTGGACGAATTTTGCCAAACGCCTTCCCGATTTGGGCGCGATTGTGGAAGCATTTATCGAGGGCGAAGAAAAGCGATCGCCCAGCGTCCAAGGCAGAATTGCCCCTACAGGCGAGGTGGAAATTCTCTCTACCCACGATCAAATTTTGGGTGGCCCCGATGCACAGGTTTACTTGGGTTGCAGTTTCCCCGCCGATGCCAGCTATCGTTTGCAGTTACAAGAATTTGGCATGCGTATCGGCAAAACCCTAGCGGCTAAGGGTGTTTTAGAGAGGTTTGGCGTTGATTTTGTCGCGGTGCGGCAGCAGGATGATAGTTGGGATTTACAGGCGATCGAAATTAATCTGCGTAAAGGGGGCACGACGCACCCACTGATGACGCTGCGCTTTCTGACCAACGGGCAATTTAACCTCGGCGATGGTCTGTTTTACAGCCAGCACGGACGGGAGAAGTATTATATTGCCACCGACACCTTGCAAAAGGGGCAATACAACGGTTTACTTCCCCACGATCTGATGGATATCATCGCGCACCATCGCCTGCACTTTGATAGCAGCACAGAAACTGGCACGGTTTTTCATCTCATTAGTTGCCTGTCAGAATTTGGCAAGTTGGGGTTGACCAGTATTGGCAATTCTCCGCAGGAGGCACAAGACATCTACGATCGCGTTGTGGAGGTGCTGGATCGAGAAACCCTTGCAGCGATTAAATCTGATGCATCCTGTAGCGGACTTGAGGATTAGAATTTTGAGGATTAGAAGTTGAGGATTCATGCAATGCCACGAGTTCGTCCACAGCACAAAGGCAAGCACAAACGCAGGCAACTAATATGGGGAATTGCCTTTCTGGGGATTCTGGTCATTGCGATCGCGGCTCTAATCGGTTGGCACTATAGCGCCCGTAATTATTTACGCAAACAGCCGCTAATTGATATTCCTGTTCTAGAATGGCGGATCCACGAACTCACGAACGTACAGAGGCGATCGCAAGGTATTCCTGAGTTACAGTTTGACGATCGCCTTGCCGAAGTTGCCCGCACCCATAGTCAGGATATGGCAAACAGAGGCTTTTACCAGCACATTAATCTTAATGGTGAAGATCCCACCGCTAGGGGAGAAAAGTTAGGTTACCGATGTGTAAAACAGTATGCCACCCACTACACCGAGGGACTTTCAGAAAATCTGATGCATACCTATCTCTACAATTCTGTCCTAGAGCGAGGGGGGATTACGCTCGGCTACGATTGGCGCACGTTAGAGGAAATCGCCAAAATCAGCGTCGATGGTTGGATGAATAGCCCCGGTCATCGCAGCACCCTATTAACCGCCACCTACGATCGCGAAGGCATTGGCGTAGTAATTTCTCGCGATCGGGAAGTTTTTGTGACTCAAAATTTCTGTTGAAACGTTATTTTGATTTTCCCGATCGCGATCGATTTGTGTGGCGCTCGGAGGATTGAGAGGAGCGGTTGGAAGAACTGCCACGATCTTCCCATTGAATATTGGGTTGTGGGATGCTCGGAATGGGTTGGCGCACTACAGGGGTGGTCGATGGGGCACTGCGCGTCGTTGAGGGGGCAACCGACGTACTAGATGTGACTCCTTGAGTATTATCTAGCTGTTGAGAGGGAGCGATGGGATTCGCGATCGTTTCTAGCTGCGTTTTTGCACTCTCCACAATTGGCTTTACCTTATTTTGCCAAAAAGCAATCTTGGGCATCTTATTCGCAGCATCAAGGGCTTCTTGCAGACTGTTATTCTTGAGAGCAGTTTGTGCGGCATTAAATTGCTTGTCGGCTAGCTGCCAGTCATTTTGCCACTGTTGCGTAGTTGATTGAGATTTAGCATAGGTGGGACTGGTCGCTGGGATTGTCTGTACTTGAGCGATCGCACCTTTTAGATCGCCGATCTGATACTTTTCCGAGGCTAAAGCGATCGTGCGTTCTGACCATTGACCCATAAGTTTTTGCGCTTCAGGAAAAACAGAGCTATTCGTAGGAATGCCCCCAAGCAATGCCAACGCTTCCGCCAATTTATTTTCTGCGGCTAATTGCTTAGCTTGGTCTAAACGACATTGCTGCAAGGCATTTTGAACCTCGGCATAGACCTTCGCATCGCGATCGACTTTTTGGGCTTCGGCGACACATTCTTGATATTTCTTTTGAGATTTCAGACTATTGACAGCATCTAAAATTCCTAAATCTTTGCTTTGACCATAGAAGTAAACTCCCCCTGCGATCGCTGCCCCAGCCACAAGTAGGGTTCCAGCTAAAACAATCGGTAACCTCCGCTTAGAAGTAGGTGCAAAGGTAACCAACCAATCAGGTGGCCCCAATCTATTTACAACTACCGTGGACTCTAGTTCCTCTGCTGTAGAAGATGGAACGGTTTCAAGGGAGGATATAACCAATGTGGGAGCATCGGAATTGGCATATGGCTGACTTGCTGGTTGGTTAGCTAACAAGCCAAGATTTTTAGAGGAATTGTTAGGATCTGAAACGATCGTCTCGCCGTTGAAAATATCATCCTCCTTGCTGGCAGAGGCAATTGATAGCGCTCGATCTGGACTCACAGGATTTACTGATGCCTGTAACGCCTGCTCTAGCTCGTCCACCGAATCAAAGCGATCGCTAGGTGATTTTTGCAAACACTTCATCACCACAGCCTCTAGGTCTGGGGGAATGTGGTTGCAATTGGGGAATTCTTGAAAAGAATTGGGTGGCTTGGTGGCATGGGCCATAATCCAAGATGAACCCGTTGAACCCCTATGCGATGACGATAAAAGACCAAAGGGATCGGTACCACTGAGCATTTCGTAAAGAATGATCCCCAGACTGTAGATGTCAGCACGTCGGTCGATCGTTGACAGCCCATCTAATTGCTCGGGAGCGGCATAGCGTACCGTACCAATAATGGATTTTTGCATGGTCAGGGCTGACTCATCGGCTTCGCTATCTGCGCAAAGTTTGACAACACCAAAATCAATGATTTTTACCATTTCGCCAAACGAAGATGGCTGTAAAAAAATGTTATCGGGTTTTAAATCTCGATGGACGACCTTAATCTGTTCGGATTCGCTGGCATTATTCTTCCAGAGCGTAACCCCCTCATGGGCAACCTTTAGTCCTTTACAGGCTTGGCTAATAATATTTACAGCTTGTTTAGGGGAGAGTTGTTTGTTTTGCTCTAGTTTCTCTCTTAGTGTCTGTCCGTGCAGATATTCCATCACATAAAAAGGATTTTTGCCATTCACAACCCCATAATCTGTAATTGCAACGATGTGATCGCTTTTGAGCGCAGCGCAAACCGCTACTTCTCGCTCAAACCGTTTAAAAAATCCTTCAGCATTGACGAGACTGCCTTTCAATAACTTGAGTGCTACTTGCTTGCCGAGTAGCGTATCCATTGCCAAGTAAACATCTCCCGTAATTGCTCAACTTAGAGGAAATAATGCTTCGAGGGGGTTCAAAGCCACAAGA
>NZ_JAZBJZ010000117.1:0-17057 GCF_036349135.1 Tumidithrix elongata BACA0141 | reverse complement strand
CCTCATTTTCCTCAAATCCCTTCCTACTCTTGTTTGTATTTTTAGAGATGCCCTTCTATAAGTCAACAGCCAAATCCACTTTAAAAACTGGCACAGTATTGTCAAGTGGCTTCAGGTTTGAACTTCTATAATCGCAGCTATAGAATTCATGCCACCATTCAACGCCAAGACAAAACTCTTGGGGAGGAGATATTTTTAAGAATTGTAACAGAAAGCGTATATTTCCGACCCAACCCTGAAGTTTCAATAGCACTGTTGAATTCCTCAAGGTTGCGATCGCTTGTCGAGCAAAGCCTTGAAGAAGTGAGTCAAAAACTGAACTCATAAATGAGCCTATTGAGCAGAAATTTTTCGGCAGTCTATTAGATAAACAGTTGAGGTGACTGAGATGGAACAAAGATTGCGAGAGGGTATGGCAGTATGTTTTGCGATCGCATGGATGGGTAGCTCTTCGATGGCGGCGATCGCTTGCAATTTCCAAATTCCGAATGCCACAGTAGAAACTCCCACACAGGTAACGAGGGTATGCGCTCATCCACCGCGCTCATGGACACCTAAGGGAAGTAGAAATACGCTGTCCGAGAGTATGTTTAGCTAACCTGCAAATAAACTTTTTCAAATTTTATCGCAATCGCAGAGGGATGACATAGAGCAAAAATGCGATTGTTGGGAATGCGATCGGAATCAGTAAAGCCGCAGAAATATAGAGTTCTAGGCATACAACGATATAGATCGAGGTTCCCGCCACGATTGCCAACCGACCTCCCTTACGTTTAAACGGAACGATGAGAATTACCGCACCACCGATGAGTAAAGCGATCGCGATTCCCAGGAGATCGGGAATGGGTACGACCCAACGCTTGGCTAAGAAATGCCATACCCCATAGGCATGAAGTTCCCCGCCTGTCATGGTTTCGCTAGCAAATCCACTACTGGAATCGTTCCTAGGTGCGCTGAATCTCTGACCGTAGGCGATCGCAGTCGGCATGGGAAAGCGATCGGAACCTTGTTGAAATATGCCTGCTTCTGAGTAATTGGCTGAGACGATTGCAATGCGATCGGCAATTCTTAGATTCTCTGGTAGCTTCATCGTAGGATCGAGCAATTGCCATGCGGGAATGGTTGTGTAGGCGCGATCGGCAGGAATGGAAAAATCAAGGATGGGAGTAAACCAATTTTGCCCAACATCAGCAGAAAACTCAGCGATTCTTGAAACGCTAGGAGACTTGAGATTGGGATCTCGCAACTTTGCTAGCGTATAGGCAAAGGGTTGTTTTTCTAGATCGGACTGTGGCAAGGCTAAGAAATAGACCGACTGATGAATATGGGCATCGGTAACCCCAGGTTGGATCGTAAATTCGGGCAGGGGAGAACTCCACTTTCCTTCGTCATAGACCGTAGCCAGCACAAATCGCATTTGCTTCTGGTCGATCGCAGTTTGAAATGCTTTTGCCAACAGGCGATCGCTGGCTCCCTTGTCTTCAGATGTATGGGGACGATCCAACAAATAGTCGAGTCCAGCAATTCTGACATTGAGTTCGCTAAGACGATTGACGATGCTTGCCAGATACTCGCGGTTCATGGGGTTGGGCGTGGAAATCCCCGCTCTGCGAATGGATTCTTCGTCAATCTGTACGAGGACAACAGGCGGTTTGCGATCGGGAATTCGTCCTGTGTGCTGGCGATACAGCGCCTGTAGGAAAATCCGTTTGTCTAGCAACTGGGTCTGCACGCTCGGTTGCCAACTCAGAGCGCATAGAGATATTAAAGCGATCGCTTGCCAAGGGCTGGGAACTAGCAGTTTGAGTTGTTCTAGCCAAACCGATTTGGGTAGAACGAACAGGGGCGCGTCTGGGTGGCGAAACAGAGAAGGAATGAGATAGGCAGAGGGATAGGTCGATCGCTTGTGATGGAGGTAACTGCAAGCGGTCGCGATCGCTTGGCAAACATTCTGGCGACTGCTCAAGCCCTGCACGAATTGAATTAAAAATTCCTGGGCGATCCGATTGTGAATGGGTTCTCGCATAATCGCTACTTGCGGCAAGCCGACGCGATCGACCAACCATTCCGCAATACTCAGACCGCTACAGGAGTTAAATAGCGCCACCTGCAAACCTCGTTGCTTTGCTACCAGTAAATGCGGTTCGAGATCGCGTATTAAAAACGCGGCATTGGGTGCGATCTCAATGACTCCCCCCGTAAGTTCAGTTTCCTGACTGTGCCCTGTAAAAAAGAGAATATCCCACCCTCGCTCATCGACCATTGCCTGTCGAATCTTTTCATAAAAGGTTTCGGCAGTTTCTCCCTTTTGCCAAGCAACGGTATGGATTTCTACGGTTTCCGCTAACATTTGCATGGCGCGGCGATCGGTTTGAAAATTTAAACTCGAATCATCTCCCCAAATTGCCAGCAATCTTACTTTGCCCTTACGCAGGCGATGGCTAGAGGTCTCGGAATGGGTTGTAACATAACGCGCGATCTGAATGGCATTGGGCGCAGCAAATTCATCGCCCAGATCCCATGCTTCCCAAGGCAAGCGGATCAGCTCTTCGCTGTGGCAACAGATAAATAAATCGATGCTGGTGAAGGATTTAGAATTTGCCAGCACTGCGGTATTAATTTCTGCGCGTAAAGCGTAAAGTTCAGGACTGCGCAACCAGTAGGTAAATTCTCTTAAGAGCTTCGCTTCCGCCTCTCCAAGTTTCGTGTGCCAGTCTTGAGGCGATGCTGAAATATCACCCCCTGAGGCTAACTTACCCCGCATAGGCAATTCGGGTAAACTCTCTGCATCAGGCATAGCACGATAGTAGTTGAGATAGGCTTCCTGCCAATTGCCATAGGCAGTTGCTACGGTTTCTGAATGCAAAAGCAACACAGGTGGGAAGTGCTTGCCTTCCGTCATTAACTGGAAGCGGCACTGATGACCTATTCGTTCGATTTCTAGCCGATAGACAACCATATTTTGCGATGCATGACGAACCTATGACGAACCTATCGCGATTCTTAATTGTTTGCGAACGTGGTATGGGCTTCCAGTTCGTGCAGGCAAGATACCTGCGCTACAAATAATTACAACTCATTTAGGATTGCTATACGTAAGGATAAAACCCAAACTCTGGTAAGGTCAATTGTAAACCTGATGGCAAAGAGATTTTTACAGAAAAGGTTTCGTTCCAATTTCCTATAACCTGTGCGTGCAGGTAGACAGTATTTGACTTGCCAATTTGTTCAAATAAAACCCGATCGCGATCGCGAACCGACAGGGTCAACCCCAAGGGTAGCCGATCGTCGGCGATCGCACTTAAGACTAATAACAGCGACCATTCAGGGTTCTCAGTCTCGGAATTTATGACCCAAGGGATGGCATAAAGCCTGAACTTGGCATCACCGAGGACTAGATCTTGATAGGCGGCACGGGCATCTGCGGGAATCGTGGCGTTTGTCTGAGATTCCCATTTTCTGAGGAATTCACCAAGCTCGTCGATGGGGCTTTTTTTAATAGAACGCAGCGCAGATTCGCGCAGAGCGAATGTCTGTTTAGGTAAGAGCATCCATTCCAGCGATCGCGTCAACTCGTCGAGATCCCCTTTTAGCCAGAGGGCTAGGTTGAGAAAGGAATGCTGTGAAGGCGAAGTCAGTGTGGGAGGTGTAGCAATTGCGATCGCGCTATCTTCTAAACATTGGAGATAAAGTAAAAGTTTGTTGGCGCCGCGATCGAGTTCGCCTAGGGGTAAGACATATCGATTTCCATCCGCTTTTTCTAATAAACCCCGTTGCTGTAAGTCTACCAGTTGAGGATGGCTTAGGAAACCACAAAATCTAACAAGCGAATGCTCTTCGCGCACTTCCGCCACAATGTAAAAGTGGTAGCTGCGATCGGGAATATCGACGATAACGCTAGGGAACTCGATAGAGAAACCATTCACATAGAAGGTAGGAATTACGCAAACCTTAAAATCCCCGACTTGTAAAGAAATGACTTCACAATCGGCAACATGACTAAATGGTCGAACTGCTTTGGGGATACGAGTTCTCAACCATTGTTTTATGCCTATGCTTGCTAGCTCTTTGAGATAGATCTGCCACTGCTGTTCGGGTGGTTGCCAGCTACCAATGCGAGCTGCTTTCATCACGTCTGACTCGCAAATTTCAATTTCATCAGGATGGAGGGCTTCAAACTCAAAGATATCTTCCATTCCCCTTGTCCGCGCTGTTAACATCATACGTCCTTCCATATTATCATCTAAGTTTAAGTGTGCTGTCTGCCGTGCTATTCGCATTAGCAGTCAAATTTTTTCATGTAGCGACATAATCGCTGAGCAAAAAGACTTGCTAAAGGATGTCCCCTTGCGGATTGCGTTTCTGACTCGGCTTCTTCCAGTAACTCTTTGTCAATAATTTCTTCTAATGTAACTTCGACAAGAGCATCTAGAGTTTGCAATCGTTGTGGGTCTGCATAGGTCTGCGCGAGTACGAGCACCTGTTTTTGTAGGTTGCTGAGAATTTCTCGTCGAATATCTGCCCGTAGTTCTTTTAGCTTTAACAAACGCGAAACTTGATATTGTGCTTTTAAACTCAGATCGCGAGCGATTTCTGCCATTGCCTTGCCGTGGCAATGAAATAGACATAGGGCTTCTAGGAAATTCTGTAATGCCCGATCTTTTTTCGGTGCGATCCGTTCGAGATGAGCATCGATCGCAAAGGCGATCGCGCGATCGAGCTGTACCAATAATTCTTTGCGAAAGGTTTGCAGAAATTCTTGATGCTCGACCTCAGTACTATCGATTAGAGCTGAAGACAAGCGATCGCTATCCATTGATGTGTTTGGATCGTCAATCGAAAGGGATGAAGGTTTGCCACCACGACTTTGCAGGCGGTATTCTCGCAGATGCTTAGCAAATTCTCGTAATTGAATCAGGGCTGTATTGGCTGAGAGCGATGGAACATCCTTAACGATTTGTGCCAGTTGGTTCGACGTTGGGGGCTGACAATGACCGTTACTACCTGCTGCCCGTTGTTGTAATCTGGCTTTACGATAGACTTCGTGATAGCGATCTAATAGCAGAACGGCAATTTGAATTTCTGTTTCCGTAAACTGTAGAGAAGTAGATAGAACTTGCCGTAATTGTTTTGAAGTTGTGTCGTTAAGAATTGCCCAGTCGCTAATTAAATAGATCCCGTAATCTAAAAGTAAGACGTTCAGTTCGCGATGCTGCCGCACTTTGCGATTTGTCCATGTGTTTAACTTGCTGCGCTCTGGATCGAAGGTTTCCAGTATTTCCCGAGCCAGTGAAATGTAGGAGCTTGTTTGATTGAATGTCGTTGGTAAAATATCATCAAGCACGCAGGGCAATAGTTCTTCAAGTGGAAGTCCGTAGCGATCGCTAAATTGTCGAAATATTTGCAAACTGGCTTCGAGGATTTGATGAGAGATATAACAACGCAAACATAGCTGTGCTGCATGTCGTTGGGATTCAGCATAATCTTCGCCTCTCCAAATTTTCCATAGATGTAGCGATATATCTGTGCTTACGGGAAATTTAGTTAATTCGGGGAAACCCTGCTGCAAGAATATTTTGGCAAGGGCAATTTCCTCTACTTTAGGCTTTCCTGTTGCAATATCAATCCTAACAAACGTCCAGTATTGCGTTACCATAAAAAACTTAGCTACCTGTTGTCTAGCAGTTTTTGCACTACCACAACGATCTACTTCTGGATTAGGGGAACCTATGCAACTTGCATAACCTTCTCACCCCAAGAGGTATGTACGAATAGACTTACTTAGTACGAGGTAAAAGAGATGTCTCTAGCCTATAGCATCTTGACTGCGGTTTTACCTGCGATCGCTTTGCTTTGTTATTTCTATGAATGCGATCTAAGGCAAAACAAGTCCCAGAGCGGCAAAGTCAAAGCTTTTCTCCTCGGCGTCTCTTCGATCTTACCCGCTTCAATCATTGAAGCCTTTGTCGATCGCATGCTCATGCATGGAAAGTTTGGTAGCTATATGCAGAGCCTTAGCAGTGTTTCCGCACGACATTCAATTCCTGTTACCGATGCTCTTCAGATGGGCTTTTTAGGCTCAGCCCTGATCGAAGAAAGTATCAAAATGCTGTATTTGTATTTAGTATTCGATAAAAGTAAAGAGTTCCAAAGTAAAAAAGATACGGTGATTCATGCCGTTACGCTCAGCGTAGGTTTTGCCTTTGTCGAAAACATTTTGTATGTTGTTAGCTATGGAGCAGAAATTGCTGAGGCTAGAGCATTTATGAGTCTACCCATGCACGCCATAGCAGCTCTAGCGATGAGCTTTACGATCGCATTCAGACGGGAACAATCTCACCAACCCCTATGGCAAGCTTGGGCGATCGCCCTGTTAGCGGCAACCCTCATTCATGGAACATACAACTCTCTGCTATTTATCAATACGTTTGCTAGCGGAACAATTGTCTTTGTCTTTGTGATTGTGGCGGTTGTCTTAGCGGTTCGTCTATATCGAAACCTAGATTCCCAAAGCGATCGCATGCCCAGTCAATCTGTAGGGAATAAACCGTTGCAACAATCGCCTCAGCTTCCCAGATCCCCAGGACTAGACTGGAAACACAAGCCTAAAGCGATCGCGAAATTTTTAAACCGTGCCTTAGAATCTCGCCGCATCAATGCCAGTGTCGATCTAGATGGCGATCGCTTGCAGGTTTTGCTGGAGGGGGCAGCCGTTCCACCCCAAAATCTTGCCCAAAGTATCTTTAAAAAATTACTCAGTTTAGACATCCCCAACGCGCGATCGCTGAAAGTGTATGGGAAAGTGGAGTATGAAAAAGTTCCCAGTTGGTCGCAAGAATTTGTATTTACGCTTTCCCTTCCCGAACGAGCGATAGCGGTCGATCCTTCATCTCGATCTAAACTTTGGTATTCTCCCCTTACTTGGATTTTGATATCCGTTGGATTGATATCTGCTGGCTGCTTTTTGCCAAATCCCATGGAGAGGTTCCATGCCAATAGCCAAGCTCAAAAGGATTTATCTGCTTCTCAAGAAGGTGGCTCTGGATATTCTGATACCGATTATGTCGAACAGGGCGATCGCAAATACGATCGGGGTGATTATCGCGGGGCGATCGAGGACTTCAACCGAGCGATCTCGCTGAATCCTAACAATGCAATTGCCTATAACTATCGCAGTCTCAGTCATAGCGAATTAGGCGATCTAGAAGAAGCAATCCAAGATTGTAACAAGGCATTAGAAATCGATCCTGAATATGCCCTAGCTTATTTCAATCGAGCTGGATACCGTACTGGCAAGAATGATCTAAATGGTGCCTTAGAGGACTACGATCGCGCCATTCAAGCTAAAGGAGATCTAGGCAGGAAAGGGAGGCTTCGCCTTGCGGATATCTATGCCAATCGAGGCGATGTATTGGGCAGATTGGGACGCTACACCGAGGCATTAAGGTCTAGTCAACAGGCACTACAAATTGCTCCTAAACATCAGTATGCATGGTTTGTCCAGAGCATGGCGCTCAGTTATCTCGATCGCTATGAAGAAGCTTTGGCAGCGATTAATAAAGCCGTGGAGTTAGACCCTCCCAATGCGGAGGCATGGAATTATCGCGGCAATATTCTCTATACATTACAGCGTTATAACGAGGCGCTGACTTCCTACGAAAAAGCCATCCAAATTGCGCCTAGGTTCAGGCTTGCGCTGCGCAGTCGGGCGGCTCTGTTAAACGAACTCGGTCGCGATCGCGAAGCCCTAGAAGCATACGATCGTCTAATTCAACTTTATCCCAACGATCGCGAAGCTATGCAGACACGAAATGCGCTGGCGGCACAACACAGATAGATCCTTGATGCCATTAGATTTTACTGAGAGAATATTCATGAATCAATCTAAATCTTCTTCCAATCAAAAAGAACTTGCACGGCAAGGCAACCCAGAAGCGATCGCTGTTTTACTCAACCGTGCCTACGAACCATACGGAATTAGCGCTCAGGTCAAACGTAGGCAGGACTGTTTGCAAATTGTACTAGAAGCAGAAGATATTCCCGATTGCGAACTCAATGTTCGGCGCATCGTCAAGGGGCTGCGAAAGTTTGAAATCGAAGGCATTACGACACTGGAAATTTATGGAAGCCAGCGATCGCGGCAGATTCCTGCATGGTCTCACACTGAGAAATTGATCGAAAATATCACCGAGGAGGTCGTTACGCCACCCAAAATTTCACCAATACCCAGCCAAGCCCAAGTTAGGGGGATTTCTCCGTCCAGAAAAACCGTAAAGCCTGAAGCCACAGGAAAATTCAGTTTCAAGATCTCTATCTATGGTTGGATGGCTGATGTTTTGAGTACAAAACTGATGAATTTTGTACTCAAAACCTTTGTCTGGTATGTTGCCTTCTTTTTAGGAAGCGATCGCGTTCAGATCGCCAGTTTTTATAAGAATGCATGGATTTTATATTTATTCGTAGGGTTATCTGGTACGGTTTTTGGTGGTTATCTATCCGCTCGACTTGCACGGTCTTTCCCTCTTAGGCAAGCGATCGCCACAGGATTTCTCTCATTGATTTGGGGGATGTTTTGGATGATGGGTAAGCCAACCGCAGCCAACTTCTCTGGCTATAATCTTGCTGCTCTGGGGCTGACAGTTCCCGCTGCCATACTTGGCTATTTTCTTCACCTTCATGGAAAGAATCCATTCTCTATTTTAAGATCCCAATTATCCCAATAGCCCATGATTCCGTATCATTTCTTGATTTATCGGCAACGTTATTTAGACCTATCAAATTCCCCATCGCAAGGATACAACTCCTATCGTTAAATTGTCTAAGTTCCTTTTAGTCATTGCTTCCCTAAAATTATCTTGACAGATATTTTTCCCACATTTGTTCGTAGGCATTTTCCATGGCTTGGGCGAAAGATTGACCATTCCACAGAGGAGATGTATGGCGAGACTGCCGCAGTTTCCATGCTACCTGCTGCCTAAGTTGTAGATTGGTTCCCAGTCGAATTCCCCAGTCTATATACTCAGCATCTGTCCAAGCAATTCCTTCTTCAATTCCTGCATTCATCATCATGGAGTAGCTATTACGGGCAGAAAACTGCTCTCCCACTTTAGTAACGATGGGAATCCCCATCCAAAGTGTTTCTAGGGTTGTAGTTGCACCATTGTAGGGGTAGGTGTCCAATACAACATCGGCGATCGCCAAGTTAGCACGATGCATGGCTTCAGTGGTTTGCATGGGTAGAAATCGCAAGCGATCGCGGTCAACTCCCTCAGCTTCGGCAATTTGACTAAACATATAACCGATTGCTTCTCGATCGGCCAAACCTTTGATTAAAAAATAGCTATTGGGAACGGCTTTAAGAATCTGCATTTGCAGTCTGATTGTGTCGGGATAACGCTTATAGCCTCCTTGAGTACTGAGATAAATTACAGCATCTATAGGAATATCGAGATGTTCGCGGCGTAGGGTCGGTACACCCACCTCAAAGCCATCAACCGCAATCAGGGTATGGGGTAAACGCCAAATTTTCTCACTGTAATAATCTTGGGCAGACTCTGGTAGAGTATAGGGATCGGCAATATAGTAGTCGATCGCTGGAAATCCCGAAGCATCCCAACCCAGCCAAGTCGCCTGTACTGGAGCTGGCTTGAGCGCCAAAGTCTCGCAATTGATATCGAGGGTGAGACTGTCGAGATCGACTAAGATGTCAATCCGATCGTCGTGGATTCGACTTGCTGTTTCTAAACTACTCTGCGAACCATCTACGCCAGCTCGGTAGGCTTTATTGACTTGTTCGACATACCAACTTTGCAGAGGATCGTCGGTTTGCTTATAGGCAACAAAGTAGGCATATAGCTCAAAGCGATCGCGATTGTGATAGTGAAATAGAGATCGGGCTAGCCAACCTACGGAATGTTGATTTAAACAATGGGACAGATAGCCAATTTTGAGTTTGCGATTTACGGAAGCAGTGCTTTTTCGTTTGCGATTTTCTAAGGCATAGGTTTCAAAGCGATCGCGATTTAAATCGATGAGATTTGTGGTGCATAGTCGGGCAACTTGGTTATGAATCTGACGATTTTCCTGGGGTCGATCTCGTAGATATGGTGCAAAAAAACTAACTACGGAGAGTCGCTGGGCGATCGCTCTGGTGAGGTCTTTAGGATTGGTTTCAATCAGTTCAGCTAAAAGCAGTTCCTGTTGCTCAAATATAGCCATTGCCTCTTGCCAATAGCCACCACCACCCATGAGACTGCGGATCAGAAGATGATGGGAAAAGATTTTATCGAGCAGGCTGTTTGAATTCTCACAACATTGTCTTGCCGTTTGAATTGCCAGATCGTATCTACCCGATCTTTGATAGAGAGGTGCTAATTCTCTCAAAAAGTTCAATGGATGGCTTGTAATCTCTAAACACCTCTCGATCGCGGCGATCGCCAGATCATACTGCCCCTCGGCATAGGCAAGCTTTACAGCAGAGAGAAGCACTTGATGCATAACGCTCTCAGGATCTTGCAGTAACGGTAAACACACCTCAAGCAAGTTAGGCAACACTGGGTATAGAGGGGCATAGTCTAAACTTGCTAAGAATGCTTGTTGCAGCGCTTGTTGGAAGTCATTGCTAGGTTGGAAATCTTCTAATTCATCTAGCTGAGATTTTTCCAGATTAAGCAGCTCCAACAATTCCCATGTCTCTAAATCGGAGATTGCTAGGTTGCCAAGCCCAATCGACAAGTACCAGAGCCAGAGTAAATTCCTCAGATTGTCGGGGGCAATCTCGCGCAAATGTTGCCGCACTAGCCAAGCAAGCCCATGATTTGATAACTGTTGTTGGCGATCGGCTTCAGTTTGCAAGATGGAGATAAGTTCAGTTGTTAGCTCCGACTGCACTTCAGGATCGTCAAGAAATTCAATTTCAGCCAAAGCTGCAAACCAAGTCGATTGAGCAGCTAATTCCTCACCCTGTAAAAGCTGCGTCAGCCCCAAGTACCAATAGTTGGATAGACAGTCTGGCTCAACGGCAATGATTCTTTCATATAACTTTGCCGCACCAGCATAGTCCGTTTGTAGTAGACAGCGATGGGCTAGCTGTTTCCAATTTTCCTGTGAATTCATGACGATGGGCTAGTTATTGCCAATTTTCTTGTGAATTCATAGCGATAGGCTGGTTATTGCCAATTTGTTTATGAATTCATTAGTTTTGCATAAAAACAAAAAAATTGGACAGGAACAAACCTGCCCAGTTTAATTAAAAGATTTAGACGAGTTGACAACTATTGACCAACAGGCTGGCTATTAGCACCGCAAACAGGCGCAGCTGTCGCGTTACCACTTGGATTAGGGGCAGCCGCAGTTCCTGGTGCATTTGCTTCACAAAGAATTGCAAGGCTGGTGACGTCACTGCTTGCAGCTACTTGAGAAAGTGAAACTAGACCTGCATAGGATCTGATTGCAACAACTTGAGACGTACCCAAAGAAAGAGCGGTCGTATTGGTTGTACCAGTACCAACGTCTGCCGAGGTGTAAGCGTAGTTGGTTGTTGTATTTTTGAGACCAACACCCAAAACATCGATGTTAGGACCAAATCTGCTCTTTTCTGTAAAGTAGGCTTGTTGACCCTTGTTGAGCGATCCAACGTAGGTTCTGGCTTCAGATTGCTTAGCTTTGTTAGCTTGGTTGAGGAAGGAAGGAAGTGCGATCGCTGCGAGAATACCGATGATGATGATAACAACGAGCAGTTCGATCAGGGTGAAACCCTTTTCGGAATCTTTCTTGCTGAGAAGGTGCTGTAGCAGTTTTGCTTTGAATTCAGATTTCATGATTTTGTCCCGTGCTTGTTAAGAGAAGGTACATTTCAGTTGCTCCATCAACTTACCCTCATTTTTTTAAATTGATATCATCTAATCAAAAGTTTTTTTAGAGGACTGGATATGCTAAAAACATGAATCCACTATTTCAATGGTCGTTTATGAGTCAGCAAGAGACTTTTAGCCCTTTGCAACCTGTGTGACTATTCTAAAAAACGATCGAAAAAACTAATCTAAAGTGGTTAATTCTCGTATCCTTTCTTGGGCAGGGATAAAGAGATCGTCAAAACTAAGGGCTTGCTCAAAAGCAACGATCGCTGCTTGCCGATCTCCAGCCTCGAAATAAGCACAGCCTAGATCATAGGCAGCATAGGTGGTCATATATCGGCGATCGAAGGGATGATCTTGGCTGTAGGTGCGATCGCACCCCAAATTTAAACACCTTTCAAAGTAGGCAGTAGCCCCAAGTGCAAAACCCATCCCTCTCAACACTGCGCCTGTTAAATAGATTAGAGGTGGAAATCTGGGAAACCACTCAAGTCCTTTGAGGCAGAGCAAATTTAAGATTTCAAAATCCTGCTCAGGTTGGGCAAGCATCTTTACACCTAGATTAAATAAAAGCTGGGGAACATAGCTGCCATTATCAGGCATACTGCCTTCTAAAAAATGAGGTAAAAGTCGCTCAAAAGCTTCTCTATAGCAATCCTCGGCTTTTTCTGATTTTTGAATCGTGTCATACATCCCAGCTAAACAAGATAAAAGCCCTAGGGTAAGTCCTTCTTCTTGACGTATTTGCTCAAGCAAAGGAATATTTCGAGATACATTTTTTTGCTCAACAGCTTCTCTGCTGTAACCATAGTGTAAGACATGAATATCCCCTAAAATGGCGGCTTGACAATCCCTTATATTAACAACTTCATGGAAGCGTCCCACAAATTGAAGATCTTTACGATTGTAAAATAGTCGTACTTGTGGGGTAGCTAAGGTTTC
Source organism: Tumidithrix elongata BACA0141 (assembly GCF_036349135.1). Classification (NCBI taxonomy): domain Bacteria; kingdom Bacillati; phylum Cyanobacteriota; class Cyanophyceae; order Pseudanabaenales; family Pseudanabaenaceae; genus Tumidithrix; species Tumidithrix elongata. The sequence goes on along the minus strand of NZ_JAZBJZ010000117.1, from coordinate 4,260 downwards.
CTGATTTATATCAATTAAAGGAATAAGGAAGGCAGAAATCTGTGGATTAAGCATGAGTTTTGTAGTAATTTGCTCTCTGATTAAATCTGGACTTATATCGAGAGACTTACTTAACTCAACTACCAAATCTTCATCGGCATCAAGAAATAGAATCCATTCACTTGTGGCTTTGGACAAAGAATAGTTACGGGCGGCAGCAAAGTCATGACACCAAGGGAAATAGTCGATTTTTGCCCCATAGCTTTTGGCAATTTCAACAGTATCATCCGTTGAGCCAGTATCAACAATCACGATCTCATCCACAAAGGCTTTCACACTTTCTAGACATCTTGCTAGGTTTTGGCTTTCGTTTTTAACGATCATGCAAAGAGATAGGGTAGTCATCTTACTTTCCTCTTGTTTAGACTTATGCATTGAAATTTGAAATGTTCGTAGATCTCGTTTCGTTTTTCTTGTCAGGTAAATTTTGACAAGAATTTCGATAGAGGATTCTTACTTTGCGGCCATCCAGTTGGCACCCGTGTGAATATCTACTACTAAGGGCACCGATAATTCCAAGGCTGATTCCATGATCGATTTGATTTGGGGCAATAGAATTTCCAACTCTTGAGGCGGAATCTCAAACACGAGTTCGTCATGAACCTGCAATAGTAACCTTGCCTCATAGCTTTGAAGAAGTTTATGGAGCCGAATCATCGCAATCTTGATAATATCTGCACTCGTCCCTTGAATTGGGGCATTCACCGCCGATCGCAACAGGGCAGCTTTACGATATCCGTCCATACGTTTGATGTCATGGAAGTAGCGCCTGCGTCCTAGGATCGTGGTCACAAAACCATTGGCTTCGGCTTCGGCTTCAATGTTTTCCATATAGCTCGCAATGCTGGCATAGCGTTGATTAAAGGCATCGATAAATTGCTTTGCCTCTTTCACAGACACGCCCGCTTCGCGGCTAAACTTTTGCGCACCCATTCCGTAAATCACGCCGTAGTTGATGATTTTAGCAAGACGACGTTCTTCGCTGGATACTTGCTCTTTTTCTAGTAATAACTGCGCTGTGCGGGTATGGACATCTTCACCTTTGCTGTAAGCCCTTACAAGTTCGGGTTCTTGACTGAGATGCGCCAAAATCCGTAACTCGATCTGAGAATAGTCGGCAGATACTAACATCCAGCCAGCTTCAGGCAAAAATCCTGCTCTTATGCGACGACTAAAAGCCGTGCGGATGGGAATATTCTGTAAATTTGGCTCGTTACTGCTCAAGCGACCCGTCGCTGCCCTAGTTTGGTTGTAGTCGGTGTGAACGCGCCCCGTCTTGGGGTGAACGATCGCAGGCAGAGCATCGACATAGGTGGATTTGAGCTTGGCTAGGGTACGGTGCTTTAACATGACATCGATTAAGGGATGTTCGCCCTGTAACTTCTCTAGTACTGTCACATCGGTGGAGTAACCTGTATTGCTTTTGCGGGTTTTCTTGGTAAACTTCTCTCCTAAAATTTCTAAGAGAATCTCGCTGAGTTGCTTGGGGGAATTGAGGTTGAATTCGCGACCAACTTGGGCATAGGCATCAAGCGCGATCGCATCGAGATCTGTTTCTAATTCTTGGGAAAGCTCGGCAAAATAGGCTTTGTCAATTCTAATGCCCGTCCATTCCATTTCCGCCAGAACTGCTTCGAGGGGAAGTTCTACTTCGGCGAATAGCTTCTGAAGTGCGGGCGTTTCTGCCAACATTTTTTCTAGAATTGGCATGAGTTTAAAGGTGGTATAGGTATCCATGCCGCAATATTGGGCGACTTCAGGGATAGCCACCTCGGCGATCGATTTGCGCTTGCCCACCAATTCCTTAAAGCTTTTGGCTTTAATATCTAAGAATTCGCGAGACATGGCATCCAAGCTGTGAGAAGCTTCGGGGTCGATCGCATAGCTGGCAAGCATCGTATCAAACACAACCCCTGCTAGTTCGATGCCTACGGCTTTAAACATGAGGCGATCGAATTTGGCATTTTGCAGAACTTTGGGGCGATCGGGATCTTCTAATAGGGGCTTCAAGGCTCGAACCACTTCCGATAGCTCCAGATTTTGTCCCTCTGTATGGGCAATGGGAATATAGGCAACATCGCCGATCGCATCGCCCCAGCAACAACCGATTCCCACCAAATCTGCATCATGGGGATTGAGCGAGGTAGTTTCCGTATCCCATGCCACGGGCGATCGCAGGGTTTCCAGTTTTTGTCTTAGCTGCTCTAAGCGATCGCGAGAATTAATTATCTCTACTTCTAAGATAAGGGAACTGCTTTCTTCTTTAGGTATAGCATTAGCATCTGCTAAAGCCTTGGCTTCGATTGAAGCAAAATCAAACCATAGCTCATCATCAGTTTCAAGATTTTCAGATTTAGGAACTTCCTGTAGTTTCTTTTTATTCGCTTTCGTGGCATTTGTCTGACTGTAATCGCCACTTAATTTCGACTGAATCCGATCGACTTTATTTACAAATGCTTTCAGTTCCAAGGTTTGGAGTAATGGAACTAAAGTCTCTGTATCAAAACCTGTGAGCTTGCAAGTTTCGATATCGATGCCCAGAGGAACATCCGTCTTAATCGTCGCCATAAACTGCGAATGCTTTGCGGCTTCCACACCTAGCTCTAGCTTCTGTTTGACAGCTCCCTTCATCGTAGGCACAGATGCCAAAATCCTTTCTAGACTGCCATATTCTTCTAAGAGCTTGGTCGCTGTTTTTTGACCGATTCCGCGCACGCCGGGGATATTGTCCGAGCTATCACCGCATAGGGCTTTGTAGTCAATGACTTGCGTGGGCAATATGCCCAACTTTTCCTTTACCTCTGCCGCATGAAATTCTTGAATCCTATCTTTTTGCCCTAAATGTAAAACAGAGATACTCTTGTCGGCATCAATCAGTTGAAACATATCCTGATCGCCACTCAAAATCTTGACAGCATAGCCTGCACCACTTCCCTGTTGCGACAAAGTCCCGATGACATCATCTGCCTCAAACCCCGCCTGTACGATCGCAGGCAGATTCATCTTTTCGAGAATGCTTTGCAAATTTGCCAAATCTGGAATGAAATCCTCTGGGGTTTCCGCACGTCCTGCTTTATAGGTGTCATCGGCTTCATGGCGAAAGGTGGGTGTGGCTAGATCGAAGGCGATCGCCACAGCCTGCGGTTGCTCGCGGTCTAAAATCTCAAGCAAGGATTTCAAAAAACCAAAACAGACACTGGTAGGGATTCCCGTGGAGGTGCGCAGTCCGCCATCACCGCGATAGGCAAAGGCATAGTAAGACCGAAATGCCAGCGAATGCCCATCGACGAGCAGAAATACAGGTTTTGGGTTATTTGGCAAGTTCATGGGAGGGGATGCTGAAAAGAATAGGGATGATTTAGGATGTCTGTGGGGCGCAAAATATTTCACTGCCGACTGCAAACATTATCTTGTAGATGGCTCAAAAATTGGGACTACTACCGAAATTCAAACATATAAAATAGGTACTCTGAATGCTACTGCACTTATCAACTTGGCAAGAAATCGAAGCCTATTTGCAGCGATCGCGTGGCGTGATTATTCCCATTGGTTCCACCGAGCAACATGGTCCCACTGGCTTAATAGGTACAGATTTTATTTGCGCCGAAGCGATCGCCCAAGGAATTGGCAAAGAACTTGATGCCCTCATTGCTTCCACACTCACAATTGGTACGGCAGAACATCATATGGGTTTCCCCGGCACAATAAGCCTAAAGCCCTCTACACTCGCCTTGGTAATCAAAGACTACGTACATTCACTGGCGAAACACGGTTTTCAGCACTTCTTCTTTATCAATGGGCATGGTGGCAACATTGCTGTCCTCAAAACCGCATTTACAGAGATCCATACCGAGCTACCCAACGTCCACTGCTACCTTGGCAATTGGTGGATGAGTGCAGCAATTCATAAGTTGGTTCAAGAGCTCTATGGCGATAAGGAAGGCTCCCATGCTACTCCCAGTGAGGTTGCTGTCACGATGTATGTTTACCCCGACGCGATTAAATCTGCCCCATTGAGCGAATATGTCAATAAAGATCGCAAGATTTATGCTCCCCAAGAATTTCGCGAACGTTATCCCGACGGACGTATGGGCTCCGATCCATCTTTGGCAACCGTTGAACATGGTCGGCAATTGTATGAGCTTGCCATTAAAGAGATAGGGCGGCAGTAGACTTGTTTGGAAATAATAGATAATAACAAAACAGTTAGAAGGCGAGATG
>NZ_JAZBJZ010000116.1:0-17259 GCF_036349135.1 Tumidithrix elongata BACA0141 | reverse complement strand
TCTTGAGGTGGTTTTGGCACTGTTACCCACGCAAGAAGATGGAGTTAGATTACGGGGTAGTGATGCAAAGTAATGCTAAGGCTGTAACATAGAATTGTCAATCGTTTTAATGATTCTTATGAACTGTCCAAAGTGTAAATCAGAGCACATAATCAAATATGGGAAAACGCATTATGAGAAACCAAGATTCAAATGTCAAGACTGTGGACGGCAGTTTGTGGAGAATCCAACAAGACAACCCATTGATGCGGCTACCCGTGAGATGGTTGACAAATTATTGCTTGAACGTCTTGCCCTAGCTGCGATCGTTAGGATAACAGGAGTGTCGGCGAGATGGCTACAAAGCTATGTGAATCAGAAATACAAACAGATATCCCAAAAAGTTGAAGTTACTCAAAAAAAAATAGGAAAGTTGACGATTCAGTTAGATGAGATGTGGTCATTTGTTGGCAATAAACAAAATAAGAAATGGATTTGGTTAGCTATTGATGCTGACACCCGTGAAATTGTTGGAGCCTATATTGGGAATCGTTCTCGTCGTTCAGCAAGGAAGCTATGGTTGTCAATACCTGCTGTTTATCGTCAGTGTGCGATATGTTATACCGATTTTTGGGAAGCCTACTCACAGGTTTTGCCCAGTAAGCGACATAAAGCCGTGGGAAAGGAAACAGGCAAAACCAGTTATATCGAGAGACTTAACAATACTTTCCGCCAAAGAATTGGAAGATTAGTACGGAAGACATTATCTTTCTCTAAGAAATTGAAGAATCACATAGGAGCTATTTGGTACTTCATTCATCATTACAACGCCTCGCTTCGAGCCTAAACATTACTTTGCATCACTACCGATTACGGAAACGTTATCTGGAGTTACGAGAAAACTTGTTTTTGTTTTTGGACGACCCAACGATCCCACCCACAAATAATGCTAGCGAACAAGCGTTACGATGGAGTGTCATATTTAGGAAAATCACGAATGGTTTCCGTTCTATTTGGGGACGAGATCTATTTGCGATGGTTCGCTCTATTGTCAATACTGGTTATCGACAAGGTTTGTCTGCTTTTGAGTCGATTCTTGTGGCTTTGAACCCCCTCGAAGCATTATTTCCTCTAAGTTGAGCAATTACGAATTTAGTACAATTGGCTATAAATTTCTTTGGAAAGATAATGAATCAATCGCATCGCCTGAAGCACAGACAGCTTATCAAAGTTCTGTCGCATTAAATCCTGATAATTCTAGGGCATGGCGAGAGTTCGGCATTAGTCACGCTAAATTAGGACAGTATGAATCAGCGATTGTATCCTTTCAACAGGCGATCGGTCTCAACCCCAAAGATGCCTATCCCCACAGCGATTTGGGACTTACCTACCTAGTGCAAGGAAAGTACGAATTAGCGATAGCATCCTTTCAACAGGCGATCAACCTCAACCCCAAAAATACAGACTATCGATGCAGTTTAGGAATTGTTTATCGGAAAAATGCTCAATATGAATTAGCTTTTGAATGCTATCAAAAAGCGATAGAACTCGATCCAAAATCTGCTTTTTCCCACAACAGTTTAGGATATTTTTATTTGTCTCAGGGAGATCTTGAAAAAGCTAAAACCGAGTTCATTGAGGCAATTAATCTTGATTCTAAAAATTGGACAAACGTGATGAATCTTGGGTTTGTTAGTGGATTACAAGGCAACCAAACAGAAGCAATTAACCTATGGAAACAAGGATTAAAACTTCTTACAGGTAATTCTCAATACGATCGCCTTTTTCGAGCATTACATGAAGTGGGAGTTGGTGAAATTGAGCGTGGCACAAACAGTTTACGAGAGATTTTAGAAATAGAGAAAATTCCATTGGGTTATCTATCAGAAGTTCTTGAGGATGCAGAACTTATGGCGCGATTTCCTGCTAAACTTGAGGGCATCGATCCTGTGGTTGAGATGCTGCGTCAGGCGATTGTAAAGGTGCAATAAGTAGCTGTGCTTCAACTTCAAACGTAAAGATTGAGATCCCCGACTTTTTCTGCGCGAGCAAAAGGGATTTGCAAATTTACATAAAAAGTCGGAGATCTGGCTATACATTGGAATTTCGTTGAGGTTTGGCGATCGCCCTTAATTTCCTGAAACCTAAAACAGCGACTAGATCAAACTCGTCTCAAGCTCGATCTCTGCAAACTTAATCTCAACCTTCTGATTGAGAGCGCTAGCAATTTTCTGCAACATTGACAGCGAATGCCCATCATAATCAGCATCCTCAAGCCTAGCGATCGCCGATTGTTTAGTACCAACGCGATCGGCAAGTTGTTTCTGTGTCAAGCCCCTAGCAGTCCTTGCCTCATAGATAAGTTGAGCCACGATTGCATTCAGCGAAGCCTCCCTAACCAGATTCTCCATTTCAGAATCATTACCAGTCAAACTATCAATAATTTTAAGTGCATCACTAGTCTTAGCCATTATCTAAATCCTCGTCGTAAGTATGGATACTTGGATTCTTTTCAAATAGACGCTTACGCCTAATCGCCCTATCAATATCGGCGATCGGGACTTGATCGGTATCTTTAGTAATGGCATGAGCAAGAATTGCGATATTTTGACCATCAAAAAAGTACAAGATGCGATACTGAACATGAATGTGCTTAGCCCGAAGTTCATAGATTCCATCACGCAGATAATCTGCTGCGGGGCGGCGTAGTTCATAACCCGTACTCGCAAGCTGTCGAATCCGAGCTACACAATTTGCATAACCTTTGCGGTCTTGCTTTAGTAAGACTTTCAGCCACTCCAAAACAGGAGCAGCACCACCTTCATCTTGATAGAAAATAACTTGCGCTTTTGGCACACTCACCACTACGATAGTTTTACCACATTAAATCACAATATTGTTATATTTGATCGTTAGATATAGTGATAGGCGATATAAGCGGTTAAGATTGCGATGGAGATGTTTGACTAGATTCGATCGCAGCGCGAAATGTATTGGCAGCTTCTAGGCGTGAGGTTTGTGCCATCAAGACACAGCGAGTCAGCAATGCGATATCTAAGGTTGCAAGCTCTGGAATTTCACTACGAGCAATTGATTCGTAATTACGATCGCGGAGGCGATAGAGGGTAAATATGCCATCCTGCCAAAACCAGACTTCAGGGATACCTAACGCCTGATAGCGTTGCAATTTTTTAGGACTGCCGCTCGTAAATACAACTTCAATTACCAGATCGGGGGTAGGTTTAGATGTGCCAAAACAGTAAGATTCATCTGGCTCAACCGAAACTTCACCCTCACGCTCTTGCCTCATCGAACCAGTTGGCTCGAACTCGATCCCCATCTCCACACAAAACATTTCAATCAGCATCCCAATGATGGTTTTATAGAATTCGTGCGCGCGTCCGGGCATGAGAATTTCGATGGTGTTATTGTGATAGAAAAGTCGTATCCCCGTAGAATCACCAAAACCTGCTTGGATCAGCTTAAATTGCTGCCAAGTAATGCCCGAATAAACAAGGCATTGATCTTCTGGTACGTCAGATATAACCGTGCGGAGTGGGGTTTGAGTCATAGGGATACCTCATTACCAATGTTTTTAGTATGACATGAAGCCCAAAAAGCGATCGCTAGCCCTTATTGGATGATGCCTGTATGGCGACTTCCAAGGGCTGATCCAATATCGGTTGCTCCGCTTCCCAACGGCTGAGAATAATCGCATTTACACTATTGCCAATTACGTTGATCACTGTCTTAAAGCCATCCGTGAGGCGATCGATACCTGCCACGACTGCGATTCCTTCTAAAGGTAGCCCTGATGCCGATAGAACCGTCGCCATCGTGATCAAAGCCGAGCCGGGCACGCCGGGGGTGCTAAAGGAAACTAATAAGCTACTGACACCAATCGCCATCAACAGAGAGGGCGTCAATGGAATTTGATAAATTTGGGCGATAAAAATAGCATTAAACCCCTGTAAAATCGCCGCGCCATCGCGTTTGAGCGCTGTACCCAATGGAATCGCAAAACTGGCAATTTCTTCACGCAAACCGTAATTCTCTTGGATGTTCTGCAATAAAACGGGTAGAACAGCATTGGAACTTGCCGTTCCGAATCCTAAAATCATGGCTTGAGAAAGACTGCGAAAGAACTTAATAGGATCGGCTTTTAGAATAAACAGAACGATGATATAAAACACAGTCATGATGCTGGTCGCCAGCAGCAAGCCCAAAACATAGAATAGCAATCTCGCTACCAGTGCCAATCCCTGCGTGGCAATCACCGAGCTAATTAGCGCAAACACACCAAAGGGAGCCACATACAAAATCACCGATAAAATCTTCTCGCTGATATGGTAGATGCTCTCAATAAAATCCATAAATGGTTTTGACTTCTCATGGGCAAGTTGGATACCAATGCCAAATAAGAACGCCGAAAAAATGATTTGCAACAGATTCCCTTGACTGAGCGCCTCTAACGGGTTCACTGGAATCAGGCTGACCAACCAACTCACCAAAGAAGGCGCTTGCACCAATGCAGAATCCCCTGACAGCGTAAATCCTGTCACACCAACCCCAGGCTGCAAAACTAAAGCAGTCGTAATTCCCAAGCAAAGTGAAACAAAACTTGTAAGCACATAACTGGTCATTAACTTGGCGGCATACCTTCCCACCTGTCCCGCACCTTGAATTCGGGTTAAGCCCAAAAGTAGCGAGGAAAACACAATGGGAACGACCACAAACTGAATGAGTCGTAAAAAACCTGCGCCGACAGGTGCTAAAACATATCCATCAATGAGGGCAATACTTTCAGGGAAACTCGTATTCAGTAGCGTTCCGAATGCAATGCCCACGCCAAGGGCAACCAAGATTAAAGTCGATAGATTCATGACAGAGGGGTAGTACTAGTGATTCATAATGGGGTTGTTGCCGTTTCTAGGATTTTGACGCGCGATCGCTACTTCATCCAACTCAGGGTTAAATCTGAATGACGAACGATTTTCGGGTAAAATGTTGATATTAGGTGCATTGACTCAACTTTGTCGTCCTTAAAGATCATGCTTAAACAAGAATTAACAACAAATCGCCTGCTTTTTAGCATCGCGATCGCCTTGGTATGTTTTCCTACTACAATTGCAGCACAAAACGTTACAACCATAACTCAAAGTACTGACTCCCAGACAAATAAGCAGTTGTCAGTTACACAAACTGAAATAACGCAGAATGTGACTTCCACATCCCAGTTTCGCGATGTTAATCCTACGGATTGGGCATTTCCCGCATTGCAATCCCTTGTCGAACGCTATGGATGCATTGCAGGATATCCAGATGGGACATTTCGCGGCAACCAAGCGATGACTCGATATGAGTTTGTGGCAGGTATGAGCAATTGCTTAGATAAGTTGAACGAGAAATTTTCGGAACAGCTCGATCGCAAGGCAAGTAAAGAGGAACTGCAAAGGCTACAAACGGAACTCTCCAAACAAAGCCAAGAACTTGCAGCCTTGGCTGATTCGGTCAAACATTACTACGTGATCGTTCCTTCCACCTCCGAATCTTTATTAGAGAAAGCCAGAGAAATCGTTCCCACTGCCAAAATCAGCTCGTCTAGATTGGGTAAATATATCGAGATTCAAGGCTTTAACAAACGCAGTAGTGCCGAAGCCCTCAATACAACGGTGCGATCGCGTGGGTTTGACTCTAGGGTGATTTACGAAAATTAGTACGCATTAGTACTTATAGGTAGCCAACTCCTCCCATTAGCCTGCGTTGCATAGATTTTGTGCGATGGCTGCGATCGCGATCGCATAAAATTCCCCCTGCGATCGCAGGGAAAGATTGAACCTTTAGAAAGGGTGCACCTGTCTAAAGGGGGGTAATCGTAAATGACTTACTGAGAGGTATCCCATGAAAGCTTTAACACTTGCCCTAATTGCTACAACTGCGCTAGGAACTGCCCTCTACAATCCTACCTCTGCCTCTGCGGGGGAAGTTGCAAACCGTTTAGAGCGCCAACAAGAACGCATCTACAAGGGCGTGCAACAGGGACAAATCAGCCCTGCTGAATATCAAAATCTGCAAAGGAGAGAGGCAAGCATCAACGCCCAACGCCAAAATGCCCTGAGTGATGGCCACCTATCTGCTCAAGAATATCGCCAACTCAATCGCCGCGAAAATCGCGTTTCGCGTTCAATCTATCGCGATCGCCACGACTAGATAGAAATGCCACGTTCAAAAAAGTTGCGATCCAGCTTTTTTGAACGTGGCATCATTGGCGCACAATGCGATTCTCGATTTTGGGCTGCAAAGGGGAGCTAGCACTGATATATTCTGCGATCGCGTCAGCCATGAGATAGCCAGTCTCTAGAAGGTTTTTACCTTCTGCAAAAGTACGATAACCATCCCCACCTGAAGTCAGAAAATTAGTTGTCGCTACCCGATAAATTGCCTGTGGATTTAGCAAGTGGAAGTTACCAGATTCATCTTCTATCTCTATCTTGATGACGCGCTTACCCGCAGGCAATTTAGCATCCCAGACAAAGTGCATTCCTGCCACTTGCGGAAATCTTCCTTCCTCTTGTTCTACCAAACTAACCCCATTCTCTAAGGCTGCCTGCAACTGTTGCCCTGTCAACTCAACGCGTGTAATCGTATTCCCAAAAGGAAGGGCTTCTAATACATTTCCCATGGTGATATCCCCCATAGGAAAACCACTGCGAATACCACCCGCATTGACCAGCACGACCTGTACGAGATCGCGCTTAGTTTTTGCCAAGATTGCATCCGCAACCAAATTCCCTAAACTAGTTTCACTCGTTCTCATTTTGACGCGATCGCCATCTAGAGCAACCAGTGATTTACCAATAACCTTTTGGCGCATTGCCTCAATCGGTGCGGCGTAGGCTTTCAGCTTCGTTTCAAACTCACGATTGGGAGCGATCGCCATATCAATCCCATGGGGTTTTCCTGCCCATGCAATCAGCTTCCCTGCTCGGTCAAAACTCACCGATAGATCGCCTACATATTTACCCCATTCCCAATCTGTAACGACCAATACAGGTTCCTTGGTGCTATTCTTCTCAACCAATGGATAGGGATGATTGGCATTGGGAATATTGCCCACAGGTGTATGGCTATGCGCGCCAATAATGATATCGATATCAGATACTTGTCGCGCTAATGCCAGATCATTCTCAAAGCCAATGTGCGTCAGTGCCACAATTTTATTAATTCCTTGCTGCTTGAGCGCGAGAACCGATGACCTTGCTGCTGCGATCGGATCAGTGAACTTCACACCTTCCCCAACATTCGATAAAATTGCCGTGTCTGGTGTCGTCAACCCGAAAACACCAATCTTTTCACCTTTCACCTCAAGAATGTGCCAAGGTCGAATTTTGTCATACAGGGGCGATGTGATTGCGATGTCGAGATTAGCGGAAACGAGTGGGAATTTTGCTTTGCTTAAGAAGTCGGCGAGTACCTGTTGACCGCGATCGAATTCGTGATTGCCGATTGTGCCTGCATCGTAGGCAAGGGCATTATAAAAATCAAGGTCAGCCTGTCCAAGGTATTGATTGAAATAGAGCGTGCCTTGGAAGATATCGCCTGCATCGAATAACAGCAAAGGTTCCCGATCGCTTTTACTCTCAGCACGAATTTGGTCGATTAAGGTGCGACGACGGGAAATCCCCCCAAGTAGGCGATCGCCAAATTTCACGGGTTCCAGATGCGCGTGATGATCGTTCGTGTGTAAAATCCGCAGTGAGAAGCGCTCTTCCTGTGCGACGCTATGCAAAAGGGCAGGAGAGGCGATCGCAATCAGAAAAGTAAAGCTAAAAACTAAGAGAATATAGAGAAACTGCCTAATCTGATGTTTGGTCTTGAAGTAATTGGAGATCGCTTTAAATTCTTTCATTGCTTTCACAATTAGCACGCTTAAATTCAGATGTTTATGTCAGTTTAATCCCTGTAAAGTTGGTTTTAAGCCCTGAAAGCCCTATCTGGAAGAACTTATAGCTATCATCATTACCTAAATAGGACTACCCCTGTAAGGGTTTAATAAACTCACTGTGCAATCAAAAGCTTGCGCCATGCCCTGACCATTTCAGGTTCGCGGTCAGGTTGGATATGCTCTGCCATTAGGTCAAGATCGAGATTGGGGAAAATTTGGCTTTTGGCGATTGCTTCATAACCAGAGCCATCTTGTTTAATGTGATAGAGTGAAAAGCGATTGCTCTGATAAAACCAAACTTCAGGTATCTGTAAGCCTTTATAGATTTCGAGCTTATCAATACCGCCACTGGTGACAGTTACTTCGATGGCTAGGTCTGGAAATTGTTTGCGAGCGCCAATACAAAAGCTTTCGTCTGGTTCTAGTCCGCGATTTGTTGATTTGGATTTGCAAGTGGCAGAACCACAGCTAAATAGGTCAATCTCCAGAGCATCGGTATAGATATATAAAAGCCTCGCGATTAAGGTTTTAAGCATTTCATGCTCTGGAGAAAGCGTCACAATTTCTAAAACTCCTTGCAGATAGGCTAGATGTAGGTTTTGATGCCCAGAGAAGATCTCGATAAATTGTTCGTATTGCTGCCAAGTAATTCCATAGAGGGGAATACGCGGTTCGGCGATCGCAGGAGCAATCAGTTTTTCTAGATCGGGTTGAGGTATATCAAGAGTAATTTTCATATTATTTTAATGATTGATACTTCTCAAATTCCTACTTAGGAAATCACCAAATGTATTGATTGATTTACATCCTTGTCTCATTTCGCTATTCGTACTTTAGACTAATCAGCTCGTAAGCCAAAGGCTAGACACACGAATTTACACTGCTTGAGTCTGATTTTATGTTGTTTTTTTGATTTCTTGAAGGTTTGGTTGTAGGTGCAACTTTGCTCAAACTCTTCAATTCCGATGAGCGAGAGTTTTTACTACATTACCCCTGCCCCTAAACCTTGAAAGTTTATATGTTTGGGTAATCAGTCATTCCTGAAACCTAAGCCCTCAATGGGATTTGAACCCATGACCTTCTCCTTACCAAGGAGATGCTCTACCCCTGAGCCATGAGGGCGTAAACGCTGAAAGATTTTCAAGCTTATAGATTATTACATAAGAAATGCCCACTTGATTGTTTATTTGTATAAATTTTCACAGACCCGCGATCGCTAAATTGCCCAAACACAAATATTTCGATCGCATAATGGTTGTAGAGAATGAGCCGCGATCCGAACAGACTCAGTCTTTTTGGTGCTTCGCTTGAAACCTGTAGATCGGGCAAACCCATTACAGAGAGAAAAACTTCATGTTGACAGAAGAGATCGCTTTGCAAACCACCCATGATTGGATCGAGGCTTGGAATGCCCACGATCTAGATCGAATCATGTCCCACTATGCAGAGGGTGTGGAATTTACCTCCCCCTTCATTGTTAAATTACTCGGCGATCGCACGGGAACTGTGAAAGGCATACCCGAACTAAGAGCCTATTTTGCCAAAGGTCTAGCCGCCTATCCACAACTCAAGTTTGAGCTAATCCAAATTTTGCTAGGCGTAGACAGCTTTATCATCTACTATCGCAGCGTCAACGACCTTATCGCCGCTGAGCAGTTTTTTGTGAATCCCGCAGGCGCGATCGTAAAAGTCGCCGCGCACTATAGTATTTAGGCTCATTTCCCAGCACCCTTGAAATCTGCTAACGGTCAAAAACAATTATGGGTTTAAAACTTGCAAATGTCGTGCCTTGGGGGCGATCGCTGCCCGAATATATCAAGATGTTTGCGCTCAGCGATCGAGACTTAAGTTTGAGCATCCTCGACTGTGCCGCAGGCCCCGCAAGTTTCAATGCAGAACTCACTCACAAGGGTGGCAATGTAATTTCCTGCGATCCGATTTATCAATTTGGGGTTGGTGATATTGCGAAACAGATTGATGCCACCTACACCACCATTATTCAGCAGGTTTCAGCGAATCTAGACCGTTATGTTTGGCGAGATATTGACTCACCCGCGCAACTCGGTCAGGTGCGTATGTCAGCCATGGGTTTGTTTTTAGAAGACTTTCCCAAGGGCTTACAAAATGGCAGATACATGCTGGAGAGTCTGCCCCAACTCTCGTTTGCCACACAGCAGTTTGACTTGGCGCTATGCTCTCATTTTTTATTTGCTTACTCTAAGCAACTATCTGAGACTTTCCACTATGAAGCGATCGCAGAAATGTGCAGAGTTGCCAAAGAAGTCAGAATTTTTCCTTTATTAACTATCTCAGGCGAGCCATCTCCCTATTTACACACCATCATCGAAACATTAACGCAGCAAGGATATCAACCAGAAATCCAATCCGTTAACTATGAATTTCAACGTGGGGGGAATCAGATGTTGAAAATTTGTAAACCTTTATTTTTCAATAAATAAAGGTGTAGAACTTTTCGCATCTGCACCTTAATTCAATCGAGTTTTAAACATTTTTGAGAAACCCGCAATTTCTAGGGAAATTTCTTGCCATCGATAAAGCATTCGAGCATCAATCTTGAGAATCGATGAACAAATTTATTCCGAATGCTTTGCCTTACCAAACCAGAAATTTATAGGCTTGCAATTTCATGCGCAGTTTTAAATCGCCTCTAAATCGTTTGTCATAAACCAGTTGCTGACATATCTGCCTGTAGATACCTCAAAAGAAACCAAATATTCACAACTTGATTTTTCTTTATTAAGTGCGGAATCACAGGGAGCCAACTTGACAACTTGACCTTTTTTACGGTTCCAGCTACCAGATAATGACCGAATTCTGACTTGATCTCCAACTTTCATAGATGTGTCTCCTTAAACTTGATGAATATAACTTTGGAACCTACGCGAGGGTCTCGGATTTTAGTGGAATTGCATCAAGTACCTCAACGCAAAGAAGTTAGTGCTTCATTTTCTTGTTTTTGGTAACAGGGTTAGTCGCTTTATGCGTAAGTTCTGAATTTGTGCAATATAGAAAACTATTTGAGTGAACTATAGGTTTATATAGTAATTTTTTTATAAAGCGATCGCAAAACTAAATAAAACTGAATTTCTGAATCGGCTGAGCACAAGAAAACGCTAGTTTAGCAAAAGGGGCTCAGGAAATATACTTCCCAAACCCCTTTTTCATTCAGAGCTTTTGTTTTTTTGAAGGCAGTTTAGTGCGTCAATTGGCAAAAAACCCTGCTACTAAGCATTTCAGGACACATTCTGTAAGGAATGCGAGTAAATGCTAGAAAGGGAAAATCAGCAGATCGGGGAAAAAGCGATTTGCTTCAATTAAAACACCTGCGGTGATAGACATCCAAATGGTGGTTATCACGGGTGCAGAAGATAAAAAATTAATCATCGATATATTTCTCCTAAGGAAGGCTTAAAAGCTAGGGTTTAATTAGCGAGGTGAAACAGTTACTTCTTTTTCAGGAGCTAGTAATTCACCACTAGCAAATTCCTTGAGAGCGGCAAGAGGCCAAATAAAGCCAGTCAACATAAATTTGACAGCTAAAGGCACATCCAGCACGATTTCTTTACCAGTAGCATCATCAGATTTGCGGACTGCGCGCAAGTAGTCGCGACCAACCCAGCCGATCCAGCCAGTGATAAATAGGAATAAAACGCTAGGAATTAGGAATTCACCAGCATGACTCCAACGACCGTCAGAGATTAGATGGGGTAAGCCATCATCACCACACAACAGGCTAGAGTCGGCGTACTTAGCAAAACGAGCTTTGGTTGCATCAATTTTGCCAGCTAGATATTTGGCAGGAGCGCTACCAGGGGTAAACTTTGCCAAACGAGTTGTATAGCCGTCAACTTCTGTACTAAGACGTTGTTGAAAGGCAGCGGACTTACTGCAAGGAGTAAGTGCAGAGAAATCTGCTAGAGCCGCAGGTGCAGTAGCAAGGCTGAAGCCAAACCACATGCTGAATACTAAAATAAGAGCAAACAGTCTTCGCATAGACTTACCTTTGTAAAGTTAGGTAAAGTAAATAAGGGATATTCTTGTTAAGAACTTAGCAGTGGATCATATATCTGTGCGTGTACCTCGGTAAAGCAATCTTCACAACCTGTAAATTTAATTAATCAGAATAGAACCGTTAGCTGTTAGCTTTTAGCATTTAGCGCCCAAGAAATAGCCAATTTTTAATCGCCAAGCGACTCTTAATAACCAAAACCTGAAAACGGATAACGAAATAACTAAAAATGCCAACTGTACTTGCGATCGAGACGAGCTGTGATGAAACTGCGGTAGCTGTAATCCGCGATCGCACGATTCTTAGCAATGTCGTGTCTTCCCAAATTTTAATCCACTCAGTTTGGGGGGGCGTTGTGCCTGAAATTGCGGCGCGGCAGCATGTTGAGACGATTAACTATGCGATCGCTCAGGCATATAAAGATTCTGGCAAAACATGGGCAGAGATTGATGGCATTGCCGTGACGGCTGCGCCAGGTTTAATTGGGGCATTGATGGTAGGAGTAACTGCGGCAAAGACTTTGGCGATGTTGCATCAAAAGCCACTGGTTGGCGTCCACCATTTAGAAGGACATATCTGTTCGGCTTTTTTGGCAGATCCGACCCTAGAGCCACCTTTTTTGTGTTTGCTGGTGTCAGGTGGGCATAGCAGTCTGATTTTGGTCAAAGATTATGGGGAATATAAAGTTGTGGGGCAGACCCGAGATGACGCCGCAGGGGAAGCCTTTGATAAGGTGGCGAGATTGTTAGGTCTAGGTTATCCGGGTGGCCCTGCGATCGACAAGATTGCCGCAACGGGAAATCCTAAGGCCTTTAAATTGCCTCAGGGCAAAATTGCCGATGCTCCCTATGACTCTAGCTTTAGCGGACTAAAAACAGCAGTTTTGCGACTGACCGAAAAATTAGCTCAAGCAAATGCCGAACTATATCCAGAATCCTTGCCAGAATTACCCTTAGCGGATATTGCTGCAAGTTTTCAGGCAACAGTAGCGACAGCGCTTACTACCAGAGCAGTTAACTGTGCTTTAGCCCATAATTTGTCCACAATTGTGGCAGTGGGGGGTGTGGCAGCCAATAGCGCCCTGCGATCGCAACTGGTCGAACGTGCCGAACTCAATCATCTGCGGGCGATTTTTCCACCTCTATCTCTTTGTACGGATAATGCTGCCATGATTGGCTGTGCGGGGGCAATGCACTTGGCAAAGGGGCAGACCTCCCCGATGACGTTGGCGGCGCAGTCTCGCCTTGATATTTCCCTTTGCGATCGGCTTTACCTATGCGATTCCTAAACTAGTTAACTTGAGTCTCCTGCGGGAAGGACGAAAGAAACATTTGAAGCAATCAGATTAGCTTTGTTTAGATATGTAAGTATAAGCTCTGTTTATGGAAAATAGAAGTTCCATTTTGAGCATAAGGGATTGCAGGTTTTCTGATTTTAAATTGAGAGCTATTCTGAAATCATGAGATAGAAGTCAACAGAAATGATTTGTTGAGAGTAAATGAGTTGCAGATCGCTCTATAACAAATCGTTGAAGTGAAGCAAGTAAAGCTGTAGATGAGGCTCAATGTTAACGGTGGACTGGCAAGTTTCATTCTGTCAAATATGCTGTGGGTCAGAAAGATTACAATTGATAGAGAACCCAGATAATTCCACGTAAATGACATTACATGAACTGCAAAAACAAGTCCTGCAATTACCAGCGAGCGATCGCTGGCAGTTGGTGCAAACTCTTTTAGAATCACTCAAGCAGGAAGCTAATCCAAGGTTGAAACGGGGAAACCTATCGCGACTTCGAGGAATTGCAAAAATCTCAGTAGCAGCAGACAATACCGATCCTAAAGACGATTATGCGACCTATCTCACCAAGAAGTATCAATAATGAAAGTTTTAATTGATACCAATGTGGTTCTTGATTTCTTGCAAGAGCGAGAGCCATTTGTGAAAAATGCGACGAGATTATTTGAGCGTATTGATGCTGGAGAAATTGAAGGGTTGATTGCAGCCACAACAATCACCAATATTTATTACATCGTCCGTAAAGCATTAGGTGCATTAGCCGCTCAAGATGCAATCACTCAAGTCCTGACTGATTTAAATATCTGTGTTGTGGATCGAGATGTACTGGAACGGGCGATCGCACTAAATTTTAATGACTTTGAAGATGCAGTGCAGTATGTTTGCGGGGTCGTGCATGGTGTAGATGCAATAGTTACTCGTGATGCTTCAGGGTTTGTTAGTTCAGAGATTCCTGTAGTCTTACCAGAAGAACTTGATACGATCAATACAAGTGGGTAAAAACGGTACAAAACAATGGTGGAACATTTCTTTCGCAGATTTTTTGATTTGGAAGTGCGTGCGATCGCGATGGAATCCAATCAAAAAGGGTGAGATCCTCTCACCCTTTTTGATATTTAAGTTAATTAAGAAGCTACGACTAAGCTACAGTTACTGCGAGGTTGCTTGAGTTGCAACGACGGTAGGAGTAACTGCTTGAGTGGATGAAACAGACTGCACGGCATTAGAGCTAGAAGGCGTTTCTGTTGCTTCTTCTGGAGTAGGAGACAGACGGCTCGTTAAGAAACTCCAAATGGAATTCCATAGGAAACGCAACAAGGCTACAAACCAGTTGCCTTGCAACTCGCGGAACATATCCATATTTTGATGAAATGCATGATTGGCTTCATCAACAATGCGATCGGCAGTTGCTTGGTCAACAGGTAGCGTGTCTAGGGAAGCCCGATAACGCTTCTTAAACTCACCATGATTGCGAATCGTGTCAAACTCATAGAAAGCCGTACCCTCATTCCCTTGCAAGCCCATTGCCTTCTTGGCAATATTCTTGAGGATTTGACCTCCAGAAAGATCGCCCATATAACGGGTATAGGCATGAGCTGCCAGCAGTTCGGGTTCTTTATCCGAAATTTCTTTAATGCGCTGCACGTAATTTTGGCAAGCAGGTGAAGCTTGAACGCGATCGCGCCAGTTTGCCCCAAAATAGTAGGCTAAATCTTGCTCTAAGCTTTGCTCTCTCCAAAGTTCGGGGTAATAGAGTTTACCCACGACTGGATGATGCTGGTGGCGAGTGAATTCTGCTTCTAGGGCAGCATAAACAAAGTACAAATTAGCAGCTAGCTTACTATAGGAAGTTTTATCTACGACCCCTTTTAAGAAACCCTTGATAAAATCAGTACTCTCTGCAGCAGAGTGGGACTTTTTTGTACCCTCGCGCAATTGTGTAGCCAAACCTTGACTCAACGTTGCCTCCTAAAAATTACTATAAGTATTTGTTTGATATAGGTTTAAGAAGTTAAATACAGTAAGTAGTAAGCAAGTATTAATAGATACTGCAAGTGCTAACGCTTGAACTGTAAAGCTTTTCAATAAATTTCAGTATACAAGTGGGGCTATAGAAAAGTTTTAAGTTCGCAACAAATTTTCACGCTAAGCGATCGCTCACCCCCCAGACACAACTATAATTTAGGCAGTTAGGCAAGATCTAGGAGGTAGCAAATCTTGGTTTTAAGCGGTTACGAGTACCTATTGGTATTTACTATTGTCTGCATCCTAGTCCCCATCAGCGGACTTGTGCTATCCAAGTTTCTAAGCCCAGTCGAAACAGGTCCAGCAGGTCGTACAACCTACGAATCTGGCTGCGAACCAGTCGGTGGTGCTTGGATTCAATTTAACATTCGGTATTACATGTTTGCGCTCGCCTTTGTCATTTTTGATGTAGAAACCGTATTTCTATATCCTTGGGCAGTGGCATTTAGCAAACTTGGGCTACTCGCTTTTATAGAAGCACTCATATTTATCGCCATCCTAATTTTAGGGCTGGTTTACGCGTGGAGAAAAGGAGCTTTGGAATGGTCATGAAACCCGAAAATGTCGCTTTGGATTTCAGCATCGAAGAACAAACACAGCGTTTGATTAACCCGATCGATCGACCTCAAGTCACTCAAGACTTGTCGAACAACGTGGTTTTGACAACCCTAAATGATATTTACAACTGGGCAAGAATGTCGAGCCTATGGCCAATGCTATATGGCACGAGTTGCTGCTTTATCGAATTTGCAGCCATGATTGGCTCTCGCTTTGACTTTGACCGCTTTGGTTTGCTACCCCGTTCCAGTCCTCGTCAAGCAGACCTGATCATCACCGCAGGCACCGTTACCATGAAAATGGCTCCTGCCCTCGTGCGCCTTTACGAGCAAATGGCAGAACCCAAGTATGTAATTGCTATGGGTGCTTGCACGATTACGGGCGGTATGTTTAGTACAGACTCTTATACGACCGTGCGTGGGGTTGATAAGCTCATTCCTGTGGATGTTTACATTCCTGGTTGTCCTCCTCGTCCCGAAGCCATCATGGATGCGATCATCAAGCTCAGAAAGAAAATCGGAGCCGAAGGCTTTGGTGAAAGAGCTGGAATTACCCAAACCCATCGTTTTCATACAGTCAAACATGAAATGAAGGTTGTCGATCCGATCTTGACGGGGCAATACCTAGAGTTACCGACTCGGATGGCTCCGCCGAAGGCTTTGGTTGAGTCTGGCATTCCTCTCCCTGCTCTACAAATTTCTCAAAAGGAGGCAGAATTCCTTGGCAACCGATAAATCTGCAAGTTCTGAAGAAAATCAAGCTCAAGAGCAAACAGCAGCAATTACAACCACTCCCGAAGTGTCAACATGGCTGACTACGAACGGCTTTGAACACGAGCTTTTAGGATTGGATCATCAAGGTACGCCTGTTCTCAAGGTCGATCGCGAGTACCTTTTACCCTTTGCCACCGCTCTGTATGCCTACGGGTTTAACTACCTCATGTGTCAGTGCGGTTACGATGCAGGCGCAGGCGAAGAGTTGGTCAGTGTCTATCACTTAGCAAAGCTGACGGATAGTACAGACAAACCCGAGGAAATTCGGCTTAAGGTGTTTTTGCCCCGTACCGATCCCCATTGTCCATCTGTGTTTTGGATTTGGAAAACCGCAGATTGGCAAGAGCGAGAAACCTACGATATGTATGGCATTGTCTACGACGGACATCCCAATCTAAAGCGGATCTTGATGCCCGAAGACTGGATCGGCTACCCCATGCGTAAGGATTATGTAACACCAGACTTTTATGAGTTACAGGATGCTTACTAAATAGCTGTTGGCAGTTAATCAATATCAACAATTATCAATAATAGAGATAGAGAGTAGGCATTATGTCTGCTCTTTTTTGTTATTAGTTGGTCTTTGTAAGTGGGCTAGCCTGAATAATTCATCAGGGAGAGAAAGTGGAGAAAAAAAGAGCCTAAAACTGAGT
>NZ_JAZBJZ010000115.1:0-17298 GCF_036349135.1 Tumidithrix elongata BACA0141 | reverse complement strand
CTCAGTTTTAGGCTCTTTTTTTTCTCCACTTTCTCTCCCTGATGAATTATTCAGGATAACAAAGTTTTCAACTGGGTGATTCGGTTCGTAGTACTGACGTGTTAAGATTTTCACGCCCAAGAGCTTTTCTTTGATTTCGGTAGCTAGTAAATGCGTTACTTTGTTTGCCTGTTGCCTTTTAAGCGCATCAATTTGCAATAACTTATCGATGCGATCCTCTTTTGACAACTCTTCTCGCAAGTTATATGACCAATCCATACGGGTATAGGACTGTGGGACTGTACTACCAAATTGATTCTGTTTTAATATAAAATCAGGAACAGAAATGTCACTACTTCTAAGTAGGCTTTCTAGATCGAATCTTATATAGAAATCTGCTTTAGCCTGTAACGAGATATTGTCCCAGATTTGGAATGGGATTTTCTCGGATTTCCATCTTGCATGTTCCCAAAATTCTTTTTCCTTTTTTTAATCAGAGTCAAAAGGAGAAATATTCTTCCTGAGTCGTGCATTGAAATCTGCGTCAACTTCTGGAGCAACACCGATCCATTCACCGTCTGATGTTTCTGCCAAAATCAGTGGGAATGACTCAAATTTGTCTTCGGGACTATCGTACTTTTCTGCGATGTAAATTTCTACAGACTTACAATGCGATCGCAGAAAGTCAATAAATTCTAGCTGTTTGCTATCTTCTACCTGCATCTCCTCAGACAGGCTACCCTCTTGAAACTTAAGATTCTGTGGAAATACATTATCAATCTCAACCCGTTGAAGATACCCTTCTGATTGCAAGAGCTTATCTGGAGTTAGCTCACCGTTTTGTGACACTTCCCATACAAATGTCTCAATTGGATATTCGTTCTCAGTTCTATAAACCAAACCTTCAGAGATTTGCTGCAATTCTTCCAGTAATTGCGCTGTAGTTTCTATCATAATTACCTCTGTAATAATCTGATTTTATACTAAGTCTTTCAGTAAAGTAGCGATTCCTTGCAGGATGCGTCCTTCCGCAGAGCTAAGAAATTGATAGGCAATATTTCATGCTTCTACAGCAAAATTAGCCAATGTTTAATTATAGAACTCTTGGATAATTTTCTTGATTTCTGTTGCAGCCACATTGTCCTCATCAGATTTTGAGTAAATCAAGAGACATAAAATATCCTCAGAAGTTCTAATGTAGTAAATTAATCTGTAGCCGCCACTTTTGCCCCTTTGAGTATCACTATTTTTGATGCGAACTTTGAAAACTGTATAACCAGTGTTTTGAACTTGATCGCCAACGAAATCACCATTTTGAAGCTGATCTAAAATTGGTTGAATATCTAATTTAATCTGTCGATAACGCTTTGCCAAATCTCGAACTTGGCGTTTGAAAGTATCTGTAAACTGAACCTCAAATTTAGGGATATCACTAGACATCTATTCCAATCCAAAGCTCAGAGATATCGTGAACTCTTCCAGCTTTAGCATCTTGTAAAGACAGGCAGAGATCTTCTAAAATCTTTTCTTTAGGCTCGTCATAATCTTCGATCGCTTCAAAATCATCAACTTCCATTTTCGCCTGTAATTGCGAATGTCTTGCTCTAACAAACAAAAGAAAATCTAGAACCTCACCTAACACATAATCTGAGGTTTGTTCGATTTCTTGGATTAATGACTGTCTGACACTACTGCTTTGAGTAGTAGTTTCTGCATTTAACATCACTTTACCTCTGTAACAATCTGATTTTATACTAAATCTTTCAGTAAAGTAGCAATCGCGCGATCGGAGTTTATCACTGCTCTTGCCGCTTGAGTTTTGATAATTGCTAGCTGTTGTCTCAATAATGCGATCGCGAAGTTGAGAAATTGATAGGCGTCGTGGGTTGTTTAGGCTGAATTAAGAACGATCGCATGACAATGGATAAAAATGGTACAATTAGTTGTACGAGTTTAAGTATTCAATGAAAATTATTAATGCTAGCGAAGCGAGAGCTAATTTTTTTAGTCTGGTCGAACAAGTTAATAAAGATCACTTGCCAAGATTTATCACTAGTCGGCAAGGAGATGCAGTGCTACTCTCTAAAGCAGATTGGGAAAGCATTCAAGAAACTCTTTATCTACAATCTATTCCCAATTTAGTGGAATCCATTAGAAGTGCTGAACAAGCAGGCGATTGGATTTCTGAAAAGGAATTTATGGGAGCATTGAATGAACTGGAAGATTGAGTTTAGTCGCAATGTTCTTAAAGATGCCAAAAAGCTCAAGGCAGCTAACTTAGAATCTAATCTCAAATGTTTATTGGAAACTGTAAAAAATAATCCTTATGAACCTCCCTATGAAAAACTTTCAGGTAACTTAAAAGGCTATTTCTCTAGACGAATCAATATCAAGCATCGTCTAGTTTATTCGGTTAATGATGAGACTAAAACCATTAGGGTTGTCTCTGTTTGGTCTCATTATGAGTAGAAGGACGAAATCGGCACTCAATCCCCCAGCAAAGTAGCGATCGCGAGATCGGAGTAACTAAACAGCATCAACCAAATCAATCTTAATGCGCTTACCTACTGCTCTTGCTGCCTTATCTAAAGTCCGTAGAGTCACAGGTTCATACTCAGGATTAAGCAATCGATATTGCACGAAATAGTTTATGCGATCGCGAATCAATTAAGTAAAAATTTGGTCAATGGGACAAGAAAAGTCTGGAAGTAAAGGCGAAGTTAGGGTGTCGTTGGCAAATAGCGTAACTGCTAATTTCAGGATTCCATTTTCGCGGCGATAGATTTGAATTTGTGGCGATCGCCAATCGGCAATCCAACATTCCAAAACTCCACGGGATGAATAGAGTTTAAGCTTTAATTCGCGATCGCGTTTTTCATTTTCAGTTCCTGCCGATAGCACCTCGATCGCAAGATCGGGCGCACCCCGCAAATGTCCAGATCGATCTAGCAAAATCTCATACTTCTCTTTGCTCACCCATACCACATCAGGAATTACATCATCGCTATCGCCAAAAATTACACCTGCGCCCATAGCTGTTGCCCCTAATTTTGTGGCGATCGACCAAGCATCTAGGGCTGAAAAAAGTCTACCGCAGGTGGTTTGATGTTTCCAGTGAGGCGCTCTAGTCACGTAAAGCTCTCCATCAATAATTTCATAGCGTTTTCCGTCTTCAGGTAGCAGTTCTAGATCGGCACTCGTCCAACCTAGAGAATTTGCTGTGGGAGTAGATGAAGTGTCTGGGGCGATCGCTTGACTCATGTCAATGTACCTCTTTAGTCATTTAATTTTACACTTAATCTCCCAGTGGCGTCATAGCGATCGCCCATTGTCCTTACCTGTGGCTAATTTATGCAAGCGATCGCGATCGAGTAACGTGATTTTGGCTCTATCCATCACAATTAATCCTGCGTGACACAACTTATAGAGAACGCGGAATTAAAGATGATGAAGATCTGGCAGCCTATCTTGCATAGGTTCTCACGATCGCCAGAGGGTGAAGTATTCATTGCAATCTGCAAATATGTGGAAGTCTGAATGTGAGAGCCTGAAATTATGACATTCGCGATCGCTTGACCTCTTCCTCTAAATCCCTTCTTCTGACAAGAAGGGATTTAGGGTTTTTCTTGCTCTTAGATTTCTTCTAAGTCGAGAACGGAAATAGCAGCAGCTTCTTGACTGCTCATGCCTGTGTGAATGCGATGTTCCACTTCATCAAATTTAGCACTTGATGCAGGATCGTTTTCCAGTAGCGAAACAATGATTCCTACGGCAAAGGAGAGTGGAATTGAGACTAAACCCGGATTCTTTAAGGGAAAGAATGCGGTGGTTTGCTTGAGAATATCGATCTGAATGGTGGGGGATAGGTAGATCAGCACCAAGGATGATACCGTACCGACTACAATGCTTGTCACCGCACCGTTTGTGGTGAATTTGCGCCAAATCATCGACAGCAAAAGCGATGGGAAGTTGGCACTCGCAGCGATCGCAAAAGCAAGTCCCACCATATAGGCAACATTCTGTCCTTTGAACACAATGCCCAAAACAATGGCGACGACACCAAGTGCCATCGTTGCGGCTCTCGCCACTTTAAACTGCTCGTTTTCGTCAGCTTCCCCCTTGCGCACCACATTCACCCAGAGATCGTGGGAGAGCGTTGCTGCGCCTGAGAGGGTCAAGCCTGCTACCACTGCTAAAATCGTCGCAAAAGAAACCGCTGCGATAAATCCTAAAAAGGCATTACCACCAAGGGCTTCTGCTAGTAGGGGAGCTGCCATGTTGCCGCCCTTGTCAATTTTGGCAATTAAATCCTGTCCCACCAAAACCATTGAGCCAAAACCGAGAATGAAGGTGAGCAGATAGAAAAATCCAATAAACACCGTGGCATACATTACCGAAGTGCGAGCCGCTTTGGCGTCGGGTACGGTGTAAAAACGCATGAGAATGTGGGGTAGACCTGCGGTTCCTAACATCAGTGCCATGCCTAAAGAGATGGCATCTAGAGGCTCGGAAATCAGTTTGCCGGGTGCGAGTACCCCTGTACCATATTTGTCTGCCGCCGCAGTAAACAGATTGAGCGGATTAAAGCCAAACTTGGAGAGCACCAGTACCGACAGCAAAATTGTACCGCCCAGTAAAAGCACCGCCTTAATAATCTGTACCCATGTGGTGGCGATCATGCCGCCAAAAATTACATAGGCAAGCATGACACCGCCAACCAGCAACACGGCGATTTCGTAGTCCAGCCCAAACAGCAGCTTGATCAGGTTTCCTGCGCCTACCATTTGTGCGATCAGATAGAAACTGACCACTGCCAGCGTGCCGATCGCTGCGGCAATCCGTACAGGGGTTTGACGCAAACGAAAGGCAACCACATCGGCAAAGGTGTATTTACCGAGGTTCCGCAGGGGCTCTGCAATCAGAAACAGAACCAAGGGCCAACCCACGAGAAAACCGATGGAATAAATCAAGCCATCAAAGCCTTTGAGCGCGACCAGTCCAGCAATTCCCAAAAAGCTGGCAGCGCTCATGTAGTCACCTGCCAGTGCCAAGCCGTTTTGAAAGCCACTGATACTTTGCCCTGCGGTATAAAAATGGGAGGTATTTTTCGTTTTACCCGCAGCCCAGTAGGTAATACCGAGCGAAGAGAGGACAAAAATCACAAAGAATGCGATCGCGAGTGGATTAAATTGACCGACTGTTGTTGTGCTATTCATCCTTCCCCTCCATGGTCCGTTTCATTGTTTGCTTCGTCTTGGGTCAGGTCGGGTGTGAGGTTCTCCGCTGTGCTTGCAGTTGTGGAAGCCTTTGTGGAATTTGAGGACTGATTCCGCAAGCCTGCCTGTAACTCGGCGACATGGACATCGTAGACATTGTTTGCCCAAGTCACATAAACATAGGTAAGCAACCATACTGCCGCGATCGTTAAAGCCCCCAACAAAATCCCTAACGACAGTCCGGGGACAATGGGCGTAGCTAATAATGATTTGTCATAGGCAATCAGTAGAATAAACCCGAAGTAAATGACCATCATGATGGCCGTGAGCCACATAGAGATGCGCCAGCGATCGCTGGCGACATCATCTAGCGTTTTTGCGCGATTTTCCATGAATTTTGTGGTAGAAAGTTTTGTAAAAAAGTTGTTTTATGCAGCCATAACTCAAACGTGAATTCGATCGCTTCCATTCGCGCCACACAAAGCAGGGTAAGGAATTTAGGCGCATGGCGATCGCAGGGTTCTTTCAGCGCATAGCAGCGCAGATCGCGTTCAGTTATGGGTAGGGGTGACAATCCCCACTTGCCTATCTAACTACAAGAGCGCTTAAATATCTTCAAACCTTAACGATATTTACGAATGCTCAGATTTTGCGGAATTAGCATAAAAACTAGGAGAAATCGAGAATAAGCGCTCATATTCAGTGTTTTCTCGATTTAGGCTTAATTATTTATTCCATTGCCCGAAAGATTTCTGCGAAGGTTGATCGCCATTCCAAAAGTATGGCGCGGCATTGTAAACATTTGAGTGCTTGCAGCAAGCGATTCACTCCTACGGGCGTGACAGGATAGGTGTCGATTTGGAATTCAGGTGGAAACTTTACGGTGCTTTCAATTTGAGCGACAAAGCCATAGAGTTTCTGATTAGAGAAGGAACTATTCACTGCCCAACCTTCGGTGTTGAGGGAAATTAGTTGCGCGATCGCATCGGATTCAATTCCTAACTCTCGCCTCAGAACCGCGATCGCTGCCTGTTCGGGATTTTGACCTTCTGCGACTCGCCCGCCCGGAAAATCTAAGGTCACCCTTCCGATGCCCGGACGAAAGCTGGGAGGGGGCAATAGAATCCGATCGCCTTGAATTGGTAGAACGATCGCGGAATCTGCTTTCTCAATTCGCCAATATTCCAAGATTTCGCCGCGATCGTCTTGCAGGTGTTCGCCAATCAGCGTCATCCAGCGCGAATGTAGTTCTAAAAAGCGATCGCGGGTTTGCCAGTCTTTTGGAGGTGGGGTTAACATTTCAGGGGATGAAAAGCAGGCTGTAAAGTTTTGCAAAAATAATTAACTTCACGGTATTCCGTAAAATAGGATACAGAAATAAATAAAAATTTGACATTCAAATTTAACCTTCAGCCTGTGAGCAGAGGGTGTATTTTTCATGAGTAAATATGAAGGAGCTTACAATGAACCCAGTTGCAGAAATTTTGTTGGAACAAGTAACTTGTGCCCAAGAGATAGGAAAACAAATTTTGGCGATCAGCGGCTTAGACTCAGACGGGGTAGCTTATGCCTTTGCGACACCTGACACCTTGGTAATTGACTGTAAAGATTATGCAACCGCATGGCAATTTGACGAAGAGCAATATAAATTACAAGCCGCGATCGCAGGCATCAAGTCTTCCATCCAAACAATTTTGATCGAAAAAACGGGAAAACCAATGTATTGCTGGTAGTTGTGGGTTATTTATCGCCCCAAAACCTTTTTAGTCCCCCTGAGCATGCTCCTTCCACAGGGATGTAACTTCGCGGATGCTCGTAAAGCTACCATTACCTAAAATTAAATGATCGAGCAAAGGAATGCTGAGCATCCGTGCAGCTTCTAGTAACTGACGCGTAAGAGCGATATCCTCTGGACTCGGATCGGTATTCCCAGAAGGGTGATTGTGGGCAAGAATCAGCTTCACAGCACCACTTTTTAGGACTTCTCGAAAGATATCGCGAGGATGGGCTAGGGTTTCTGTCGCCGTGCCGACGGTAATCACTCGTTGTGCCATGATGCGATTTTTATTGTCTAGCATCAAGACTGCCAAGCGCTCTTGGGGTTGCCACATCAAATCTTGACTGAGCGCTGCCACCGCCACAGATGGATCGGTAATCTCGGCACGATCGGGAGGTTTAGCATAAAGCGATCGCTTGCCTAACTCAATCGCTGCCAAAATTGTGGTTGCTTTGGCAGGCCCAACCCCTTCAATCTGCATTAATTCCTGCGGCGATACCTTTTGTAGCCCTGCGACAGGATCGTTAAAATCCCTGCCTATGGTTTGTAAGATCAATTGCCCCAGCCCAACGGCTGAGAGCTTTCCAGCCCCCTGTCCCGTACCCAGCAAAATTGCAATTAACTCCGCTGAGGATAAACTCCTCACACCCTGACTTAAGAGCCTTTCCCTCGGACGCTCCGAGGTCACCATGTCAGCGATACGGAGGGAATAGGTCATAGTGACTTAAACAGATACTCGCAAATGGCAGTTTCAACTTCCGCAGCATTGGGGATTGGGCGTACGCGATCGCCACAGGTTGTAATAAATTCTGGCTTCTGCGTTCCTTTGGTTTTAAGCTGTTTGAGTTCAGCCTGTGTCGCCGCGCTAATTTGACTAATTACGCCCTCAACCTTGACCTGTTTTTGGAACTGCCCCGTAATTTGCGCAAGATTTTGCTTATAGAGACCAATACGTTTCTCTACTGCCGCGTAATTTGGCGCTTCTTTAGGGATCTTTTCGAGTAAAGCGATCGCCTCTTGCCACTTGGTTTGAGCAGATTTCCATACTTCCGATTTGTGCGGTGCATTTTGGACGATGACACTTGCCTCATGTCCTAATTTCATGGCATCAGCTTCGAGCGTATCGGTTTTGACAGGGGCAGAAGTTGGAGAAGCGGTAGGCGTTGGTGTAGCTTTTCCGGGGGTAGGAGTGGGTTTAGGTTTCCCGAGGGCTGGAGTGGGTTTCGTCGCAGATGCCAGCTTTTTATCAATCGCTTTCAACTTGTCTTGGATTTGCCCGATTTCGGCTTGAGCTTCTTCATAGGGAGACCCGGGTCGCTCGGGAATTTCCTCTAACTTTGCGATCGCAGCACTCAGTTGAGATTTAGCATCATTTAACGCTTCCTTTTTACTCAACTGGTTTGGATCGGGAATTTTTGACGTAATCTCCTTAGCCTCAGTCAGCTTTTGCTCTTGATTGGAGCGATCCCAAAGAAACCAGCCACCACCAGCGGCAAGAATGGCAATAAGAATCGCGATCGGGATAGCCGAGAATTTCTTCTTTGGTGGCTGACTTGATGATTCCTCTTTAGATGATTTTTTCGCGTTCAAGTTAGGATTTTGGTTATTATTTTGACTGTGGTTTGAATTGACAGAAAGATCGGGGTCGTTTTGCAAATCTAAATCGGGATAGTCATAGCTATCCAAAATAGGAACTGAATCCTTGGCAAGCTTGGCGGGCTTAGCGGGAACAGTTGGCTCCGAAACTTCTAATATATCTGAAGGGGGCTGGGTGGTTTCTTTCTCAGTAGATCGATCAAAAAACTCTGTTTCGGCTGTAATTTCTGATAGTTCTGAAGTCAAACTTTCCTCATCGAGCTTATCTTTAACCGCAGGAGGCTCTTTTAAACTAAGTTCGCGATCGAGGTCATCGTCGATGTCAAGCTCAATCAGAGGAAGCGCTGGTCGAATTTCGCCTCTCTGTTGCCATTCAGGTTGTTTTGCCCCAGCAACTCTGCCATAGATGATAAAATCATCCGCGTTTTGAATGGGTAATTTCTCAAGACTTTTCTGGACTAACTCCATGAGTAGGGAATAGTCCACATCGTTATCTTGAGCTCTTGTCGTCAAGACGTGCAACTGAGACCCCTTCCGCTTCACCTGAATTTTGACTTTATAGAAATTCAGGTCTGTTTGCAGAGCCTTAGCAATTTCAGTTTCATCCATCTTGATACCCTCTTGTTTGCAGAAATTTGCCAGAAATTTGCTAGAAATAGTAAATGAAAATTGCGAAAATGCCTACAACAAAATTTTGGAGACATGATTGGATAGTTTGGTTACACATTACCCGTCACTTGAACTCATCACCTGAATCAGTGTCTAAAATAAGTGCTTTATTTAACCAACGCAGTTTGTACACTACTACTGCCATCTAAGTCAAATATTTCATGTTAAATCTTGTCTCCTCTGCCCCAGTATTTTAAGCTATTTTCTATTTTTTGCCTAAGCGATTCCCTTCAGGATGCATACTGCCGCGCCAAAATTTAAATTTAGCAAGCATGTAGCAAGCGCAAATTCTTTGGTATCTTCCTGCCAACATACAGACCAATCAGCAGATAAGACATTTCTAAACATGAATAGAGTAGTGACAGGTATAAATAACAATCCCATGCCAAAATATACCTAAGCTAAAAAAATTTTTGTTTTTTTCAAAACCCTGCGTTAAAACAAATACCAAACATTGTGATTGATTTCTTATCTCAGAACTACGCAACGATACGGCGATGGTGGGCAGAGTTTTCATTACAAACCAAACTCATGGCATTGGTGACCTTGATGGTGTCGCTGTTAATGAGTGCTGTGACATTTTGGGCTGTTAATGATATTCAACTGGATGCTCGGCTGAGCGATACAAGATTTGGTAAGGATCTAGGACTACTTTTAGCTGCAAATGTATCTCACCTAATTGCGGAGAATAATTTGCCTGAGGTAGCAAGACTCTCAAAGGAGTTTTATGACAGAAGTTCGAGCATTCGTTACATTATCTATGCCGATCCAGGCGGCGAAATTTATTTTGGGATTCCCTTTGCTGCCAATGAAGTCCAAAGTTCTCTCAGCATTCGGCGGCGCATTCAAATTCCTGACGATCCTAAAGCTCGACCCGATCGCCCCTTAGTTCGCCAACATTCTTCGCCTCAGGGAGAGGTCACGGATGTTTTTGTCAGGCTTACCTATCAAGATAAACCTCTGGGTACCCTAGCGATCGGAATCAATCCCAACCCTGCGGCAGTGGTTTCATCGGGTTTGACGTTAGATGTAACTACAGCCGTGTTTGTTTCAATTTGGGCAATGGTGATTTTAGGCGCAGCCTCCAACGCTGTTACCATTACCAAACCGATTAAAGAACTCGTGGCAGGGGTAAAAAGCATTGCTAGCGGGAACTTTAAACAACAAATCGATCTACCCTTTGGTGGCGAACTGGGCGAGCTAATTCGGAATTTTAACGAGATGGCAAAGCGCTTAGAAAACTATGAAGAACAAAATATCGAGGAACTCACGGCAAGTAAAGCCAAGCTAGAAACTCTAGTGTCAACGATCGCTGACGGAGCAATTTTACTCGACGCAGAAATGAAAGTGGTCTTGGCGAATCCTGCCGCGATCAAGATACTAGGATGGGAGCAACTCTGTGGTGATGCAGGCGAACTCAGTGGTGTCATCGGCACGAGTATCTTGAATGTCTTGCCTGCCCATTTGAGCGAAGAGATTTCCCGCCCCCTGTTGCAAATCGCCACAGGAGAAAAAGCTGGAGGCGAAATTCGATTCATGGCATCAGGGGATTCTAGCGAAGCAGGTGCGTTTAACCACTCTCTTCGCCTCTGGATTACTACTGTGGTTGGTGCGAACAACACGATCAAGGGCATTGCGATGACGGTGCAAGATATCACCCGAGAAGTTGAATTAAATGCTGCCCAGAGTCGGTTTATTAGCAATGTCAGTCACGAACTCCGCACGCCGCTTTTTAATATCAAATCCTTTATCGAGACTTTGCATGAATATGGGGACGAGCTATCCTCAGAGCAGAGAAGCGAGTTTCTCGACACGGCGAACCATGAAACCGATCGCCTGACTCGCCTAGTCAATGACGTTCTCGATCTATCTCGCCTTGAATCTGGTCGTCAGTATCGTTTTGATAGTACCGACTTAATTCAAACGATCGAGCAAACCCTGCGCACCTATCAACTTAACGCCCGTACAAAAGGCATTGAGTTGCGTCAAGAAATTGCCCCCAATCTGGCGAGAGTTTGGGGCAACTACGATTTACTGCTACAAGTGCTTTCCAATCTTGTGGGCAATGCGCTCAAATTTACGAATTCGGGCGGTCAAGTGACGATTCGCGCTTACAACTGGCAAGAACAAAATGCTGCCTTACCCCACCGCTCTGTCAATCGAGTGCGCGTAGAAATCGCTGATACGGGCATTGGGATTGCCCCTGAAGATCAAAAACGTATCTTCGATCGCTTCTTTCGGGTGGAAAACCGCGTACATACCCTAGAAGGAACTGGCTTGGGGCTATCGATTGTGCGCAATATTATTGAGAAGCATCACAGTGCGGTACAAATCAAAAGCGAAGTAGGTGTGGGTACAACGTTCTGGTTTGACTTGAGTATTTTTCAAGACAAATGCGATCTTGAGATTGGCGATCACATTGTTGAGGTTGATACTCAAACGACTTCAGAGATTCTTGCGAATATCCCCGTTGAGAATATGCTCATTGAGAATATGCCCATTGAGAGTAATGTGGAGAGTCTCGTCTAGGCGTCTAACAGAATTTAGGGCTATAACACTGGGTAACGCGACCTGCTCCCCTTAGTTGGGCGGCATACCATAGTGAAGCGCGATCGCTTCCTGACAGCGAACTAATGGCAATGCCGTTGTGTCCGTGCTCTTGCCCCGAACTGTGAATATACTGCCCCTCCCCCAAATGCATCCCCACATGGGTGGCTTTGGTCGGATTTCCAAAAAAGATAAAGTCGCCGCGCTGCAAATTTTCTAAAGCGATGGGTTCTAAAAAAGCCTCTTGTTGGTAAGCATCCCGTGGCAGCCAAATGCCCACAGAGACAAAGGCAGCTTGCATTAAGCCCGAGCAGTCAAAATCAGGCGGAACTGTGCCTCCCCAAAGGTATTGATTCGGATGCTGCATGGCTCTTTGCATGTAAGCGATCGCATCGTCAATTTTTGCTGAAATCTCAGTTGGTGTGAGGAATTGGGGTATATAGCCCGTTCCTGCGATCGCTTGTAAATTCGTCAAATCTTCGTTATGGATAAAACCTTCATAGCCATCTTCGAGCAAAGCGATTTGTTTGGGACTGCGATCGGGACTTTGCGATTCATCTTGAGTTTCAGGTTCGCGAAATACTAAATACCGTCCTGCCGCCATTTGGGTTGCTAGACGCTCTAGTTGTGGCGAGTCGTAGATATTAATATCCGTAATGCTGCGATACTGCATAGCCATTGATTAACCCTTATAAAAACTCAGTGAGTCCGATAGAAGGCTACCAGACTCACGCAGAAATATAATTCACTATGTGGGGTTAACTAGGGTTTACAACGGTTGGCTAATTGAACGAACTATCCTTTTCTTTAATCTCAATAACTTTGAGGTAGTCGATCTTTAGGTCTTTTCATTTCTAACTTCTTCCCAGCAATTCCCTAGAACTGAATAAGTAATAAAGGGAAAATGTTCTAGTCATTGCTTAGCACCAGCATTACCAACCTGCCTACTACTATGACACTTCATCCTTGCTTGGCTTTTAAACTGTCCTAAACCTGCTGTATCTAATTTGTTTAACTAGATTCTTACGAGCGTAGTTGCAACTTTAAATCAACAGAAACTAAGACATCAAACAACCAAATAGTAGTACAGTGCTAGTAACATTTACACCAATCAAACACCAAGGAGAAATTAGTAAATGTACTCGAACTACAAAGACACAAAACTAATAAGAAAGATATTGCTTAATTAGCTCAGCGCTTGGTTTGGGGAGGAGGCACTGCCCAAAACCGCTTGTTTCTATGTGCCTGTATTTACAATATTAAATCGCCCTCAAAAGTGCAAGGATTTTAATATAAGTTTATATTCAAGCAATGATGGGACTGAATCTAAACATCCATTGCAAAAACTGTTTAAGATAGGTATTTCTAGATATTTACGCACAAAGATCAGGAACTCAATCTATGTCTCGTCCCGCACCAAAATTCACGATTAATCTTGCCGAAGGCTCGGTTTCCATTGGTAGTTTCTCGGCTGAAGCTGCCCGTGAATTGCAAGCCCAGCTCAATCAACTCATGGAAAGGCTTAAACTCGTTTCGGCAAAACCAAGTGCCGAACAGTCTGGAACCAAGGTAAAAGCTGCACCTCAGCCCCCCCTAGAATATCGCCACATTGGGGAGGTGTTTTTAGAAGTGTTTTGCAACCCTAATATCTGGGCAACGCCCTTTGCCGCTAAAGTCCTGATTACGGTTAGAGATGAGAGAATTAGAATCACCACCGAGGCAAGCTTAAATCGATTGCTTGAAGACGTGAGTCAATATCTTGAAGCCGTAGAAGGTTAAACCAGCATCCCCAAAATCGTAGATAATATAATCTCAACCCACTACATAGCGATCCCCGTGCTTTTCTTTCGTCAGTTCATTGCTCCACTTCTGATCTTTTTGACTTTTATGTTTACCTTGGTATTGGTAAGCTCCCGCGCCTTTTTACCAAGTGATATGGTTGAGCCTGCCCCTATTGGTATGTTGCCAACGGGTGCGATCGCTCAAATTGTTCGATTCAGATAACCACACACATTTCTAAACACTATAATGGCTGAGGTTAGCTGGCGGCGACATGTAATTTCTCTGGCAGATTTTACGATCGCCGATTATGAATTAGTGCTACAGACAGCCCTGAGTTTTCGCGAGGTGCTATCTCGACGCAATAAAAAAGTGCCTACCCTTCAGGGAAAAGTGGTAGCCAACTTGTTTTTTGAATCTTCTACCCGCACGCGCAATAGCTTTGAACTGGCGGCAAAACGGCTATCGGCAGATACGCTAAATTTTTCGCCTGGGACTTCGTCGTTATCTAAGGGTGAAACGATTTTAGATACTGCCCGCACGTTTCTTGCCATGGGCACAGATATTATGGTGATTCGGCATCAGGCTGCGGGTGTGCCGACCGCGATCGCGCGGGATATGGATCTATTAGGCGGTAAAGTCGCTGTCTTGAATGCGGGGGACGGCAAGCACGAGCACCCTTCTCAAGCCTTGCTCGATCTACTTACGCTCTGTACTTACTTAAATCCAAGTAACCCTACAGCTAAAGAGATGAAGGGCAAAAAAGTCGCGATCGTGGGGGATATTCTGCATTCACGGGTGGCAAGATCGAATTTATGGAGTTTAGTCACCACGGGTGCGGACGTGCATTTGGTTGCCCCACCCACCCTATTGCCTGTCGAATTTGCTGAATATGGGGTCAAGATCCATCACACCCTTGGCAACGCCCTTGAGGATGCAGATTTTGTCATGACCTTACGCCTACAAACCGAACGCATGGGACAGTTTTTAATCCCCAGTTTGCGAGAATATCACGCGCAGTTTGGCATTACCCGCGATCGCTTGGCTAAATGTGCCCCCAACGTGCAAGTGCTTCACCCTGGTCCCGTAAATCGAGGCGTAGAAATTAGCTCAGATCTGATGGACGACCCCCGTTTGAGTCTGATTGAAAAGCAAGTCACCAATGGCGTCGCCATTCGGATGAGTTTGTTATAT
This sequence comes from Tumidithrix elongata BACA0141, assembly GCF_036349135.1. Classification (NCBI taxonomy): domain Bacteria; kingdom Bacillati; phylum Cyanobacteriota; class Cyanophyceae; order Pseudanabaenales; family Pseudanabaenaceae; genus Tumidithrix; species Tumidithrix elongata. Next base: position 2,541 of record NZ_JAZBJZ010000115.1, on the reverse strand, counting down.
CTGCTTGGTTCATCGGGTAGTGATAAGGTGTAGTGATAAGGTGTAAAGAGGAATCAGCGATCGAGCGATAGATCGCCCCATTTTTGTTGTTTATTGAGCGTTTTCTATGCAAGCCCGACATGTTGCCCGCGAACTGGCACTTTTGAGTATTCATCAACTGCCTACGCAGCCAGAAAATTTGGCAACCAAAACCATCGATGAAATGGTCACCGCTGTGGTGCGATCGCTCACCGATGAAGTCAAAGAAATGTTGCTAACGGCTAGCGTCGAGTTGCAACGCGGGCAAGACAAAATGCTCAATAGCGAGACACGGGTGGATGACCCCAAGGTTGATATTAAGTCAGCCCAAGTCATGGTTAGAGATGCGATTAACTTGACCGAGGCGGCAATTAACCGCGTGGGCACAGCTTTAGAATTTCCACTCATGCTCCAGATTTCGCGCCAAACTGAGATTCGCAGTTATGCACTGGAGCTATTAAACACCGTGCATAAGCAGCGATCGCTGATCGATGCCACAATCGGGAATGCTTTGATTGATTGGCAGCTCAACCGCTTGGCACAGGTCGATCAGGATATTTTGCGTTTAGCCACGGCTGAAATTATGTACCTCGATGTCCCCAAACAGGTTGCGATTAATGAAGCCGTAGAACTCGCTAAGCGTTACAGTACCGAGGATGGCTATCGGTTTATCAATGGCGTACTGCGACGCATTTTAGAGCAGATGCGTGAGGCGACCCAATCTGCAACTTCAGAGCGATCGTAATTTTTTAGGTGAGTGCAAAAGAATAAGATCCTCGACTTTTTGCCTGACTGATGCAGCGAATCTTTGGTTTTACAGAAAAAGTCAAGGATCTCTGTATCTACAAAAAATTTAATCCCTAGATCTATCCTACGAGTTGTGTCATCTCCTCGACGAAATTGTTATGCTATTACTTATCTCTAAGGAAAATAGATCTAAACTTATTGCGTTAAAGCGACTACACACAAAAGTTTCCCTATATATTTAGTGAAATCTTCTACATAACAATTTCTTGATGACCTCAAATGACTAAGATGGAACTCAACAATACAGACACTCTAGACAGCACCCTCCACCGCTGCCAAGAGTTGGGTATGCGAGTCAGCCGTCAACGTCGCTTTGTTTTAGAGTTGTTGTGGGAAACAGGCGAACATCTCTCAGCAAGAGAAATTTACGATCGCCTCAATCATCTGGGCAAACCGATCGGGCATACGTCCGTTTATCAAAACTTGGAAGCTTTAGCTGCGAAAGGCATTATTGAATGCGTCGAGCGATCAGATGGCAGGCTCTACGGCAATATTAGCGAACCTCACAGCCACGTTCACTGTACGGATACCAATCAGATTCTCGATGTCAAAGTCGAACTTCCTTTAGAACTGATTAAGCAAGTGGAAGCTCAAACAGGAACTGTAATCTCTGACTATCGGATCGAGTTTTTTGGGCATCGCACAGCCACGAGTGTTGATTAAGAAAATAAAGAATTTCACCCATACTACTGAGAATAGTGGCAACAACGCTTGAAAAGCCCACGATTTGTCAACTTTTTGACGAATTAAGAAAATTACAAGTCAAAATGAGAGTTGCTGAATCCAAGGTAACACTCAAGAAAAAGAACTAAGGTTTGGTAGATCCTAAAGGATTATCTATATTCCACTACACTAAATCCAGAAAAAATAGCGTTGGTTTACCTAAAAAAACAATGAAATAAAAATTCATTGCTATTCACTGCTATTCACTTGTAGACTTGAATAAAATTCTCGCCTCAACCCAAAGCTATTTTCATTAACAATGAAACATTTTTATCTAGATAAGGCTTCTCTGCTTTTTTTTAGTGCAATTTTACTGTCAGTTTTGCCTTCTCCTGCATCAGCAGCAGTTTTCAATTCTGTCAAAATGCACACCTATCAAAATGAGGTTGTGATTGCACAAGCTGTAAGTAACCGCATATATCGAGTAGAAACTGTGTATGGGGCTGGTCATATCTTTGTGAGAGCTGTAAACGATTCGGACACAGGATTTGAGGCTTTTTATACTAATAAAATAGGAAGCAAAGTTGGCGATCGGGTGTCAATACAGACCAATCCTAATATTAATAATGGGACGTCAACTATTACTAATCTTAGGACAGGCTTGAGTTCGCCGGTTACTACTACAAGCATAGCCACGATTTCCCCAACTCGATTTAAGATTGAAACTGTTTATTCAGATGGGCATATTTTTGCAAGATCCATAAGCAATAAAAGCAATGGATATGAGATTTTTTATTCCAATTCAATAGGAAGCAGTGTTGGAAATATAGTATCAATTGAAACAAATCCTTCTGTTAATAACGGGACGTCAACTATTACTGATCTTGAGACAAACCAGAGTTCGCCAATTTCCAGAAAAACCTATATAAAAGTTGCAAATTAAGTAGGGCTTCCTGAAAAAATCTACAGAGTGAATTAAGAAGTCACACAGCTATAAATGCGCCAATTCAAGGATGAAATGCAACGCCTAGAGATCTTTGCGTAAAGGGACTC
>NZ_JAZBJZ010000114.1:0-17868 GCF_036349135.1 Tumidithrix elongata BACA0141 | reverse complement strand
AACCTATAACTTTGGGGGCTTTTTTTCTACCCTAAACTTCTCAAACACGCTCTAACTGCAAGGTTTTGAAGGTGTACATCGTGGAATGACTCAGCAGAAGTAACTTCCCCTTAGATGCGGCGGCAATGCCTTTGACCTTGTCTAATTGCTCGACATCAGGAGATATGAGCAGAGCATCAACATTTTCGTTTGTCATCTCGGCGATCGCTTGGGTTGGGTTAAAGTCTGTAGCCGCTAGATCGCAATTGACCCGCCCGATCTTGCCACCATCTGCCAAGACTGCTGCGGTAAATTCTTCCTTGACCGATTGACTGGATGAAGAGCCAGAGCTAAAACAAACCCCAAAGTTGTTTTTTCGCATTGTTCTAACGGCATAACGAGATAAAGCATCGGCTTCAAAGCGAATACTTGGCACTGTCCGAAAGATATAGCTCCCTGCGCCTGAGAGCGACTTGGCAGTACTCGTCGGCGAAACCATCACCAAACTCCCCGCTTGGTAGATCGGCGCAGCGGCAAGGGAAGCATTGCTAGAGTTATGCCCTACGACGGCAACAATACTCGTATCTTTAACGAATTCGCTAGCCACCTGTTTGGCGATCACTGGATCGTTATCATCGTTGGAAAGGACGATCCTAATCGGAGAGCCGTTAATGCCACCTGCTTGATTGACCTCATCTTGGGCTTGGGCGACACCGCGTAAAATTTCTTTTGCCACGTTGAGATTCCCGCCAATGGGAACGCTGACCGCGATCGTAAAGGCATTCTTACTGCCAATCTTGGCATTATTCAAATAAATAAATGCTTCTGGATCGTTACGATTGGCTTGCAGGGAAGCTTCAAGCTTGGTAATGGCAGTAGGAAAGTCACCCGCTGCGATCGCCTGTACGCCAGCTTGTTTGTTGGGATTCGTGTCAGCAGCAATTAAGATCTTGTCACCCCGACTTACCCGATTGCTAATATCGATCTTGGTTGGCGAACCCGTATTCGGATCGGAATTCCGATCGGTTGTGCTTGGGAGCAAACTTGGATTGCTGGAATTTTTTAAAAACAACCAGTAGCCACCACCCGCAATTCCTGCTGTGATCAGTAAGGTAACCAAGAGCGTAACTGTTTCTTTTCCGCCTTTAGACATAAATCCTAGGTCAGCACATTTAATACGGCTTTAGGAGATAGCTTATCCTTAAACCAAATCACTTGGGCGGTGGTTTCACTTACCTTTACACCTGCTTTTTCTAGATTGAGTCGTTCTGAGATTGCCAAAATCAGATTATTACTCCCCACTTGGCGCACCTGAGAGAACTTTTTGCGCAGATATTCAGGTCGCCAATAACCCACGATTTCCAGCAAAAACACCCTGCCATCGGGATGCACCAAGCGAAAGTCTGGAATCATCACGCTTCCTGGAATTGGCAGCAAATCGACTTCTCGCTCTAATCGCCATTCTGTTTTTAGGTCAGCCCAGCGATCGGCAAAGGATGCTTCTAGCATGCTGTCATAGGGTTTCCCTGGTGGATAATGGCTTACTAGCCCGCAACCAGACTCTAACGTATATCTACCCGTGCGTTGTTGCTTGCTATAGGGGTCGCGCTCGACCAAGGTGGCAGAGAGACTCCATTTGGTGACGTGAAGTAGGGCAGGTAATAGTTTTGCGATCGCTAGGCCATATCTCGTACTGGCACTAAACAAGCTGGTGGGCCCGTCAATTGTAATTGTGAAGCCGCGATCGGCATCTCCCTCGATGTAAGCCATCAGTTGAAAGAGCTTGAGATATCGAAAGAGCAGCTTATATTCCCCAGGATCGTTGCGATGGACATTGAGAGTGATATTACTGGCACGATAAAATACTCCTTGGACTTGAGATAGGTTATAGCGGTGTAGAAGCGCCTCAGCCGTAGGTGCTTCAAACTCAGTGAGAATACGATTTTCGGCTAGGTCAGCGTACAGACCAGTGCGAATTTGTATAGGTGAGACTTCGCGATTGAGTTCGTGGGTCAGCACTTCTGCTAACTTGTCTAAGGTTTGTTGGGTGGCGTGGCGACTGGGCGTGGTTTGAGCCGCAAGACCAAATACCCTTCGCCTCAGTTCTAAAGGCTCAAGGGGGCTAATCATCTCAAATTTGCTAAAAGCGGTTTTGAGCAGATGAGACAAACCGCGCTTAATCCGATAGTCTGGACTGTCCCCTTCAAGTTCTAATAATTGCCGATCTAGATCGCCTTGGGTACTCCCTTGCGCTTGCTGAAAAATTGCGATGAGGTCTGAAGCGATCGCGCTGTTTTTACTATCTAACTTTAGTTGCTTAGGTGTGACTGCTTCGCCGTTATAGCGATGGATGAGAAGGTCACTGGGTAACATATCTTTTCAGCAGTGTTTTGTTGGCAGTAGTAGTATTACTGATGAGGGCATAGGAATTAGGTAGACTGTGAAAACTAGAAATATTTGTTTTGGTTTGGGCATTGCGATCGCAACGATTTTCGGATTTGGGTCTTGGCAAGATGCAACCGCAGAGCCTCGTGTAAAAGAGCTAAGTGTGTTTCCTGCTGGTAACTCTAAATCTACCAATCCATATCCTGTTTGCCCCAAAAAAGTTACGGTTACTGAAACACCACGCCCCTATTTTGAAGGGGGTTACATGATTGATGGCATTGCTAAATTAGGCGAGATCGCGGATAAATTTTCAGTGTTTGCCGTGGATGACTTTAGTGTAACTTGGGCTGCTAAGCTCAAACCCAAATATCGAGACTGCCACGCAACAGGGCGAGTTACGAGAGTCAATGGCGAGAAATCGGAATACCACTCTTATATAAGGCTGCGATTTACCCAAGAAAAGGTTTTCCTCATCTTAGATATGACGGGTATGTTCGACCCAAACGACAGCACTACCGTAATTATGAAACATGGCGTTAAGGACGGAAACCCCACTTGGACTTGGGCAGGTACTGATTAGTATGGCGAATGCAGAAGTGGAATCTTTTGAGAACTATGCACTGGGGGCTGCGACTTTTGATTTAAGTGGCTTGCCCAAAGAGTACTTTTCTTTGGTGGATGGGAGTAAAAGTATTATTTGGGTACAGCCTATTTTTCAAGCGATCGGTCTTAAGTCGCTTTTAGCAGCATCACTATCTTTAGATACGTTTAATTATGTAGTGATTAGAGGCAACGACTATACAGCCCTCGTAGTAAGGCAGCAAAGTTGTTACCTTGCGATTTTATTGGAGCCAACGAATGAGGCGATCGATGAAAAATTGATCAACTGGGCACGTCAGTTTGATACCAGTAAATTAAAAAAGCATCCCCGTTTTCAGGTTATGTAAGGATCGTGGATTTATTAAGGTGCTGTTCTTTAGAAATAATGGGCATTCTAAAATAATGACTCTACACCATTAGAATTGCAGGTAATTTAGTTCACGATCCTAACTTGAGTCGGCAAATACAAGTATGCAAATTTGAGGTTGTTTCTAGCCCACTATTACTTTTGGGTGCTTGTCATTAGATAAAACCGGCTTCAGATAAAAAGAGGAGGGCAAATCATTAACTTGAAATGCCCTGAGGACGATACAAACCAACTTAGGTTTTGTTGCGACGACGATCTTGCCATTCTAAAAAGGTGAGATAAATCACGCCAGCTGTGACGAGAAATAACAGCACAAAAGCAAGCCAGAAGAAGACACTGATGATTGCAGTTTCAGACATCTCTTTTTATTGTTCTTAGTTGTCGTTTTACTGTTGTTAATCTAGCAACTACATGCCATTCCGACCCCAAACCACAAAAGCGATCGAGAGCGTAAACATGCCTAAAAGAGCGACCCAACCTAATGTCAAGATATCCATGAAAAATTACTGTGCTTACATGTAAGTGTACTGAGTCTCATCATACGCTTTGGTGTTGCCCACAGACAATAGATAACATTTGCTGTGCTGTAAGGGCAGGATTTTCGACTTGCATGAGCGATCGCACCACCGCCACACGACGCGCACCCGCATTGACCACCTCGGCAAGATTATCGGCATCAATGCCCCCGATCGCGTACCAAGGCAGTTCTTTGGGGTCTAATGTTTGAGCAGCATAGCGCACGTAATCAAAGCCTGCCGCTGCCTTGCCCGGTTTGGTAGGCGTGGCGTGAACGGGCCCGACCCCCACATAGTCAGCTTTGGCGTCGATCGCCCGTTGTAATTCATCGGGATTGGTGGTGGACTGCCCAATAATAAACTCTTTGCCTAAAATCGACCTTGCGATCGCCACGGGCATATCCTGCTGTCCCAAATGTACCCCATCGGCTCCCACCGCTAGAGCAATATCCACCCGATCGTTGACCAGAAAGAGCGCGTTGTATTGGTGGCAAATCTGGCAAAGTTGCTGGGCGATCGCAACTCTGTCGCCGTCATCTTCCTCTTTTTGGCGATATTGCACGATCTTGACCCCACCCTGCAAAGCTTCCTCTACGGTTTCGAGGAGGTGATCGCTGGGCATCGTTACCAAATATAAATGGGCATCCTGCAACTTCTGTAGGCGGGTGCGACGGCGATCCTCGTTAGCGTCAGCGGAAAAGTCAGTGGGAAGATCGAGCGAGAGAATTTGGCTTTCTAGGGTGTAAACCTGATAGCGCATTTGCTTAAAAGCTTCTCCCATTTGAGGATCGTAAACCTTGCCATATTCTTCTAAAACGCGCATGGCTTCTTGTAGGCGGCAAAAATTTGCTCTGAGCACAGCTTGGAGGCTACTGCGTTTCTCCTCATTGTCATGGGTTAGGGCTGTCCCAACATCGGCGGGTGTATTCCTAGCTTGACGCAACTCGTCAACGTGCCAAATTGCCAAAGCTTGACGTAGTTGCTTACACCGATTTGATAATTCAGCGCTTTCTAGCCCAAATCGACACCACTCTTCAATGACGCGCAGGGCTTCGCGGCTGCGATCGAGGTTGGCATCGAGAATGCGACACAAAATCCGCTGGGATTGAGTTTGAAGATTATTTTGAGAGAAATTCTGTTCCGCCAAATGTATCACCACTATTTAGGTATCTTGACTTATTGGGTTATTATTCTGAAGGTTTATTAAGATGGCAATCTTTAAAATAATTATCTTGCTGGTGTGATGAGTATTTCTAGAGGTTTTAGAAACTTGAACGGTTTTCACAACTCAAATTTTCGCGACCCGAACTATATAATCTCAAAGCTAACACAGCTAGTTCCGATCGCTTCGGTGTTCGTCGGTTTAGCGTTCTCCGAGAGTCCAGCCTCTGCGCAAAAAAAACTGCAGATTGCAGCTCAAAGATCCCCACAGGTTTTAATTGCTGAAGCCATTCCTCAGACCGTAATCTATGTCGATCCGATTAACGGCAGCGATCGCGCAGGCAATCAGTCTCAAGCCGTCTTAAAAACGATTACCTATGCGCTAAAACTCAGTAGTGGTAGCAATAATGTAATTATTCAGCTAGCACGCGGAACCTATAGTGCGATAAATGGCGAAGTATTTCCCCTCCAGTTGCCACCCAATGTAATTTTGCGCGGCGACGAAGCCAGTAAAGGCAAAGAAATTCGCATCGTTGGCGGTGGCAATTTTAATTCATCCCTGTTCTCAAGTCAGAATGTCACGATTGTGGCAAGCGATCGCGCCGAATTGCGGGGGGTTACGATTACGAACCCGAATGCGCGGGGCTATGGTCTGTGGATCGAGTCTAGCAGTCCCATCATTGCCAACAATACTCTGACAGGCAATCAACAGGATGGCGCGATCGTCACAGGCAATTCGGCAGCACTGATTTCGAGTAATGTCTTTCTCAAGAATGTGGCGACAGGTATCTCCATCAGTGGTGTTGCCAACCCAGAAGTGCGTGGCAATTTGCTCCAAAACAATGGGTTTGGGCTAAATATTTTGCAAGATGCCGCACCGCAAGTTTCAGAAAATAGAATTTCTGGCAACCAAGATGGCATTTTGGCTCAGGGTAACTCCCGTCCTGTCTTGCGAGGTAATGCGATCGAAAATAGCCAACGCAGTGGCTTGATGGTTCTTGCCAGTGCATCTCCTGATTTGGGTAATTCCAAAGATTTGGGTGGCAATATTTTTCGTAACAATAGCCAGTCTGATATTCAAAATGCAACTTCTACGGCGATCGCTTCAGTTGGTAACCAAGTTAATCCTAAAAAGGTGACGGGCAGTCTCCAATTGCTTGATAGCCAAACTACGAGCGTTTCTTCTACAGCCACATCTCTTTTACCTTCTCAGGTTTATCCTCAAGTTTCGCCTGTAAAGCCAACCGTTAGACTGACGCCTAAGCCTCCTAAGCCCATTCAATCTGCTAGTCAAACAGCTAGTTTGATGCCCAAGCCAGTACCCAGTTCTGTTCCAAGCTCAGTCCCTAGCTCCATAACTAACCCAACCACAAGAACGGTAGCCTCAAATCAGGTAACGCCCTCTGTCCAAAACTATTCCCGCACAACACGCCCCGTTTATGTGCCTACATTGAGTAACTCGCTCAATAGCTCGTTAACCAACCCCCTTGATAATTCTCAACTGAATCTACCTCAGGGGTTTGAACCCCTAGCAAATTCTGTGGTTGTGCGCATTGCGCCCAATCAATTTAGCGCTCCTATTCCCACAAACACGACGATTAGTCATGACTTACCCCCGATTCGGATGTCACCTCCTGCTGGGGAGCCTGTAAATCGACCCATTGTGATCGCCCCCCCTTCCCCTACGGCTTTTAGTAATCCAAAAAACAATCCTAGCGATTCCTTTCAGGATGCGTACCGCCGCCCCCGTTACCGTGTTGTTATTCCTGTATCCTCTAGAGAAGACACCTTACAGATTCGTCGTGTAATTCCCAATGCGTTTGCCTCAAACCTCAATGGTCGATTGGTCGTACAGGTTGGGGCTTACAACGATCGCAAAATTGCCAACGCACAGGTGCAAAATTTAGCTCAGTCAGGTTTTAGCGCTGTGGTTGAGACGATTAATCCATAGTTCATTTCCCCTGCAACCTCTATAACGCCAGATCCTCTCGCCTCAAATTGAGATCGCTCGAGCAAGTATTTGAAGACATTATCTGCGAGTCGGAATTAGCCCTGATTCGATCGGCAGAAATTGATGTGGATTAATGGAAATCTCACTCACTTTATTGCCAAGCGTCTCAAATTGGACAAAACCTGTAAGGATAGTTAAATTGAATAATTACTTTAGGAATTGGTTCCTATGTCTGCACATATTTTGCTCGTAGATGACGAACCTGGGCTGAGGGAAGCGGTACAGGCATATTTAGAAGATAGTGGCTTTTTGGTCAGAGTTGCCAGTAATGCCCGCGAAGCATGGCAACTTTTAGAACAAATCACACCCGACTTGGTGATTACGGATGTAATGATGCCGCAGGTGAGCGGCTTTGAGTTTCTCAAACAAATGCGTACGGACGATCGCTTTGTTAGTTTACCCGTAGTATTTCTCACCGCAAAAGGCATGACCAGCGATCGCATTGCAGGTTACCAAGCAGGCTGTGATGGCTATTTATCGAAACCCTTTGACCCTGATGAACTGGTTGCGATCGTTGAGAATCTTTTGATTCGTCGGAACGTGCAAGCAAATAGCAATGCGGCGAATGCAGCAGAAATTACCGATTTAGCAGGACAGTTGGCAGAAATTAAAGCGTTACTCAAACAAAAGCCATCAATTGTCACCACACCTGCCCCCATTAAAATCGAGTTTACCCCCCGCGAACAGAGCGTACTAGAGCTGGTTGTAGAAGGCTTGATGAATAAAGAAATTGCCAAGCGTTTGGGCACAACCATTCGTAATGTTGAGAAATATGTCAGCCGCCTATTTAGTAAAACTGGAACTGGCAGCCGCACCGAACTTGTTCGCTATGCCCTACAACATGGATTGGTGACTTGATCGAGAGCTGAGCTATTGCAATCCTAAATGAGTTGTAGCGCAGGCATCTTGTCTGCATGGGCTGGAAGCCTATAGACCATTAAGGATCGCTATAATAGAATTATTTCAGCTCATGTCAGACATAAAAAATCAGGTAAAAGAATCTCTCAGAAAAGGAACTGGTAGGGCTTTATTACTAGTTAGAGAAAATCAAGATATAGATTTCAGCGATCTGATTTTTGATGCTTGTATAAATTGTCAAGCCTACGATCCTCAATGTCAGGAGAATCGAGCAGAGTATTTATATCGAATCATTGTTTCTACAAAGCAGAGTCAAATACTAGAAAACAAGCTAGTTGGTGAATTACTTAATGAAAGCATAGAGGATTGGGATTTATGCCAATTGTTTTCACTGTGCAAAATTTTTGCTTTAAAAGGAAATGTTGATGCGCGACAAAATCTTTATCGTAGGTTCGATCCAACTAATTGCAGTCGCGAAATTCATGCAACTGATTTAATTGATTTAGACGGATTAGAAGCCTTAGCATTTATTGCTGAAGCTAGGGGAAAATGTTTGCAGAGTGATTCGTCAATTTGGGAAGACGATCATCTTATTACTTATACCAATGAATCTCTATCGGGCACTCAAGCATTATCTTTCTTGCAAGAAAAAGCGATCAATAATAACTTTATTCAAGCTTACTTAGTTGCTGTCAATGCAAATCAGGAGCGTTTGAAAGAACGTAAATCTAAAGATTGGTCTTATGATGCTTTTAATCAAGAGATTCAAGCAGGTCATCTATCCCGTTTCAGCGCATGGCATGCAAGGCTCAAACAAGACGATATTTTAAAAATTGCTGAAGATTTTTTAAACGAAAAGGACGAAAATATACAACAGAGATACTTAAAACTATTCGCAGGAACAAAATTTCCTTTTGAATTTGATAAATTAACAAAATTTGTTGAATCAAATGATGAATCTATTAGAGCGCATGCGTTAAAATCTTTGAGCTTTTTTAAAGACAGTCGAATTAGGCAGATTGCACTAAATAATATTGAAAGTAGAGTATGTTTGCGTGAATCTTTTGAGATCCTATCCAATAACTTTGAAGAGTCAGATTTAGATCTGATTGAAAAAATACTTTTAGAGATTAATGATGATGATGAGTTCCACTATTTAGAGTTTGGTACTTACGAAATCCTTGAAAATGATAGGAACATTGAAATCTGCAAGACCGATAAATTAATCAATTTATTCAAATTAATTTACTCTAAAGAACAATGTTCTTTTTGTAGAGAAGGGACAATTGAATTAATGATTAAATACCAACTCTTACCCAAAGAGATTGCTGAAGAGGCAATTTTTGATAGCAATTCTGATATAGGAGAGCTAGTCCGAAATATGGCATTACAAGCATAGTTGTCATTGAAAGACCCCAAACAAAAACACCCACGCCAACTCAAGTAAGTAGGCGTAGGCGTTATCTTGAAATTTGTAACTTTGCGATTATGCGACGATTTTTAAAGATACAATTTTGTCACCTTTACGAATCGCGTTGACCACAGCCATATCCTCGGTTTTACCAAAGGTAGTGTGGACGCCATCTAAGTGGGGTTGGGGCGAATGGCAGATAAAAAACTGACTTCCCCCAGTGTTTTTACCAGCATGAGCCATAGATAGCGTTCCTGCTAGGTGCTTATTTGAGTTAATTTCACAGTTGATTTTGTAGCCAGGTCCACCAGTGCCAGTACCCAAGGGACACCCACCCTGAATCATGAAGTTATCAATGACGCGGTGAAAGCTTAAGCCGTCATAAAAACCCTTTTGTGCCAAATCCACAAAATTCTTGACTGTATTGGGAGCATCTTGATCGAATAGCTCTAGGTTAATCGTACCTTTGCTAGTTTCCATGATGGCACGGGTCATAAGTTCATCCTTTAGTATTATTATGTCTATTCCGTTGGCTAGTTTAGCTTTGTAAGTCAAACTTTAAACCAACCACAATTTTCTGACAATCTGCTACATTATGCGAAAATATGTTTTCTTAATACTTGGGAGAGGTTTAAGGTATAAGTCATGAAACCAGTATTACTATTTTTAGGTGTACTCAACAACGATGACCTTGACTGGATGATCCTGAAAGGTATCAAGGAAACGATCGCACCGGGTAAGGTGTTGATTCAAGAAGGGAAAGCGATCGATGCGTTTTATATTGTTGTGAGTGGTAGTTTTAGCGTACGCATCGAGTCGTTAGAAAATAAAGAATTGGCTGAATTGGCTAGGTTATTTAGCGGCGAGATCGTTGGTGAAGTGTCATTTATTGATGCGCGCCCTCCTTTAGCAACGGTAAGAGCCGAAACCGAATCTCTCGTACTTTCGATTCCTCGCTTGCAGTTAAATGCTAAGTTGCAGCAAGATACAGGTTTCGCTGCAAGGTTTTATCATGCCATTGCCATTTGTCTGTCCGATCGCTTGCGTGGCACAGTTAGCCGTCTAGGGTATGGTATGGAGTTAGAAGAACTAGAAGATCAAAAAGATAGCTTCGAACAGGGCATCACTGGCAATATGGATCTCGCTAGAGTTAAGTTTGAATGGTTGGTTAATGGTGTAAAAGGACGTAAAGGCAGTTAATAGTTTTCAGCGGCCAGTTTTCAGAGATCGGTCTGAATGTCGATAACCAATAACTGATAACCAATTTAACTGATAACCAATTTAAGGACAGCTAAGTGTCACTTTAGTTGGCGTGTTACTACCTGAGAATGTGCCGCTGGCACTAGAACAAAAATATTTGCGTATAGCAGGTGATAAATTCATAACATTGGCAAAATTGGCATCTTGAATGTTATTGACGTTGTCAACTGTTATGCCTCGAAAGTTAACCCCACTTAAATTTGTACCTGCTAGCTCCACCATCACGAGATTTGCCGAACTTAAATTCGCTGAACTCAGGTTGGCACTAGAGAGAATTGTGAGATAAAGTTCCGCCGATCGCAGATCGGCTAACACCAAATCCGCAGAATCAAGGGTGGCTTGTGTGAGATTTGCTGCGCCTAAATTGCTTTCTCGTAATTTGGCTTTGATTAAATTTGCTTTAAATAAATTTGCTAGTACAAAATTAGTGCCTCTCAAATCTGCCACACCTAAATTGGCTTCGCTGAGATTTGCTCGCATTAGATCAGCCCCCACGACGATCGCAAAACTGAGATCAGCCTTCTTGAGATCGGCACGTAAAAGTAGTGCTTTGGTTAAATTTGCCTCTCTTAGGTTTGCCTCTGTTAAGTCGGCATCCGTGAGGTTGGCACTGGTGAGATTCGCACCTCGCAGATCGGCTTTGGCTAAGGTTACGCCATATAGGTTTGCGCCACTTAGATCGGCTTGATGCAGATCGACGCGCTCTAGTACGGAGTTGCTAAGGTTAATGCCACTTAGATTTACGCCATTGAGCGTTGCATCAGCGAGGTTAACCTGTTTAAAGTCTCTCCGTCCATTTTTGTATTGCTCGAGGAGTTTTTCTCGCGTGATGGGCTCGATCTCTAAGCTCAGTCTAGAAATACTTGGCGTCGCACTTTCTGTCGGCTGAACTGCGATCTCTTGCGTGCGTACCTGCTGCATATGTCGGAACCACAACCATACACTCAGGCTAATGACAAAGATCCCAGCAGACAGAAATATGCGTTTGTAATGTTTGGGTTCTGAAGGATGGGGGATATCTAGCCGCAGCCATTTGACAAATCGGGTCAAGGGTTCGATCGCAAATTCCAAACGACTGTTTTCCCGATCTACATAAACCAATTCACCACTACAGCGTTGGACAACATTGTCATAGAGAATTTGGGTCTCGGTGTCATTAATTTGGGCGATCGACTGAAATACAGGAGACTCCTTGGGTTGGCGAAAGTCATCTTGTCGAAAAATTAGGTTTTTGTTGTCTTCATGGAAGGAATCCCAGAGTTCTGGCTGTTTTGCCAATGCCTTGAGCGATAGCGAGATCACATCAAAGGAAAAATCATCGACCTGTTCGCCAAAATCTTGCAGCGATCGCTCTGGGAGCTGATAGTTGGGATGCCCTGTCTCGTAAGGGGGAATTCCTTTGAGGGCAGGCACATACATCCCGTCATAGTCCACCAACTTTAATTGTCCCGATCGCGTCACCATGATGTTGCCATGTTGAAGATCGCCATGGGCGATGCCTGCATCTCTGAGGTCTTGCTTGAGCTGCTTGAGTTCTCGATCTAAATTTAGTAATTTGTCAGGATCGTTGAGGTGATCGCCAATGTAGCGATCGAGTTCGACCCCATCGACCCAATCCATTTTGAGAATGGGATACCAAGCGTCTTTGACTAAAATTCCTTGTTCTAGGAATTGAAAGTGCACGAGGTAGGGAAGCTGATGCTCGTCTAGATATTCGCTAATGGCGGCATAGCGCTGTTGCACGTCAGGTTGCGGCACGCGGATAAAGCAGCGTACTGCCCAAGAACAGCCAGCATCCATGAGCTTGTAAACGGTGGCAAAATTTCCCGACCAAAGTGTAATTCTGCCTCGGCTATTTTTGGCTGGTTGCGATCGCTTTAACAGTTTGTCGGCAAAACAGACCTGCGGATTTTGAACTGCGGCAGTAAAGTCAATGTTGAGCGGCCAATTTTGCGGAGAAGTTGCAATCATTACTCTGTAGAAAAAGAATCAAACATCAGAGAGGCAAGGAAGTAGAATTCTCGATAATTTCAGCTTAAGGCTGGCGATCTAGATTTGGGTTTACTCCTAAATTTAGCTTGAGGATTTGATTGGGCTTTACTACTGAATTTGGATATACAGCAAGGTCGTATCATCATTAGGCATTTCTTGGCGATCGCGTAAATGTGTCACCCAATCTATAAAATCCGCCTGCGTGTTGATACTATCTAATTCTACCCAAGGATTTTTTTGTGTTTCTAAACTGGCAAAGATCCAGGCAGCAAGGGCATCTGTCACCAAATAAAAGCGATCGCCCGCTTTGGCTTGGTGGGATACAAACTGCGCCACAATCGGATTGAGATCGTCATGAAGGGGCATCTTAGTGCCCAATAGTTGCGGTCTGTAGCCAAACTCGCGGCTATGTGCGAGCGGAAAGCTATGGAGCAGTAAAAAATCTCTCACCACAAATAGGCAGGAATCTCCCACGGCGATCGCCTGCCACTGACGATTCGCATCAATCTCTAGACCGAGTAAAGTCGCATAGGTTCCTTGCTCAGCTTTACGTTTTGCGAACCAAAGTAAATCTTGATTCGCCAGCCAAGTTTCCCAAGTTTTTTGTAGTGGTGTCAACCAATCGAAGAGCGAGAATTTGCCATGACTTTCCTCTTCTTTTGTATGTTCTTGAGCGATTGGAGTTTTGGGAATGGATGCTTGTACAAATTGGCTCACCAGTTGTCTTGCCCACTCTTTTGCAAAAGATGACTCTGTAGCACCATCTGCCACACTAAAACGACAAACATCGGCTTCGAGCCGCCACATATAGGCATCTTCACATTCATCAGGCTGGCCACCTGCCTTATTGATGGAATAGCAACGGATGACTTTCGCAAAGCCAGAATCTAAGGCGTTTTCTAAAGCTGGAATGAACGGCGCTTCCAATTGGCAGGTTGATGAGGCGATCGATGGCATTACGCTTAAAGGCTTAGGCTGATGGCTCAACAGATAACTATGTTGGTAACTTGCCGCTTTTCGTTTGGCAAGTTTTGCTCTTGTCGATGACCTTCTATTTCTGCGCCTCATACTTAATATTTTGCCTAAAGTGCGAACTTTACCTGAAGTGCTGACTTTGCTCAAAGTGTTGGAGGCAGTTCTAGAAATATGATTTTAAGGTCTTTTTTGGCTGACCCAATGGTCTGAGTTACTCATGATTTAAATGCACAGATCCTCAGCGATTTTTTGTAGCTTGTGTAGGTAGGTTTTGTTTCTATAGACGAGACTAAAGTCGTCAAGTTCGAATCCTTAGCGCAAATTATCTGTGCGAGTACCGATATCTAGAAATTGTATTAATTTAACAGGATCGGCATTGAACATAAATGCACGAGATTCAGATGAAACTTTATAGCCTTCCTTTTCCGCCGCATTTTTGGCAGCTTTGGGTAGGGGGCTCGAAATTTCGTACATGAGCTTAGCGTAGGGGTCTTGCAAGACATCAGCCGTACTAGGAAAAGAAATTTGAGAAACATCTTCCGAGGATAGGTGAATGTTATAAAGCAATACAGAGCCGTCATTGGTGTGTACTTCTTTAAGGCGGTTAGCCGCCTCACGGGGATCTCCGTCCGTAGACTCGCCATCCGTGATGTTAATGATCGTAGGAGGATAACTTTGAGGGTGCTTTTCTACCCAATCTTGCAACAATCCCCGCGCCATCTCAAACACATTACACATGGCAGTACCGCCATTGGCGATCGGCTTAAACCAGATGGGGAAGTCGTTAGAAACTTCAACAATGCCCCCCATACCGTCCGACACCTGCTGTGTACGATGCTCTAGCTCAGCCGGGTTTTCATAGATGGTGCTAATGGGCGCGATCGCTTGTCCAGACAAACTCCCATCCAGAGCAGGCGCAACCTCACTGTTATAGCCAATTACCCCTACATCAAAATAGTTGTAAATTTCATTTCCTTTGACACAGCGTTGTCCTAGCGAGTCTAAAAGGCGATTCACCGCATCAGCCACCACTTGTGCTTTCTGGAGTTCATGTCCGCTTTTCGGGTCAAAACTATCTGCCATGGAGCCAGACTGATCGACCAAGAACAAGAAACAACTGGGGTGACGACGACTAATTTCCGCAGAGTAAGGCATAGAAAGTTATGACAGGGTTGGAAATTTAGTAAAAATTCTTTGCAACTATATTTTCAGTGACTACGTTTTAGCAACTGTTTTTTGTCACTACTTTTTGCCACTATTTCACTGGAGAATTCACGAAAAACTGCAATCTATACTAGATTCAGTCTATCAAACCACAACCCAATTTACTGAATTGTTCAGCCATTTATAGTAAGCGATCGCTTACTTCTTTGAATAGGTCTGCGTGTTATCTTAAGCTAAGGATTAGCGCAACACTAGATCGCCTTGCAACTCACATAACTAGGCAGAGAAGCGAATGGCTCAAATTAGCCTGAAAAAGATGATTCTCAAAGGGGAAGTCAAGCATATTGTTAGAAGCATGCTTGATAATTCCTCCGATTCCATCTCCATCCAAGATGAAAATGGAAACCTTTTAGTTGAAAATTTAACGGGGAACATAACGGGGAACTCTGCTGAAAATATTGCGAATCCAATCAGAAGTTTGCAAAAGGAAGCGATTTCAACACCAGATGCTTCAAAGCTAGATGAGAATTTAGAACTTCAACCCTCTCAACTCCACAAACAAGCCATTGAAGTATCGGGTGAAGTGGTGGGCTGGGTGACAGGTACTGCTAGTACCAGAGTCGATGCTGTTGTGATTTTACTTACCCATCTTGCGACCCGAGAAATTGAGCGTAAAACCTTAGCTGCGGAAGCATTAGACAAATACCGAGAAATTAATTTCCTCTATAACATTTCGGGCAGAATGGCTAGCTGCCTTGGTATTCGAGAAGTCTCCGATCTGGTAATTGAGGAAGCTCGCAAGCTGATCGAAGCCACCAGTGCCTCCGTGATGTTGCTCAATGAAGATACCGATCTTTTAGAGATTGTCTCTGGGGTGGGAACAGCTTCTAAAAACGTTCTGGAACTTCGATTGGGAGAAGGAATTGCTGGTTACGTTTTGAAGACAGGCAAAGCCGAAATTGTAAATGACCTCTCTACCGATCCGAGGTATATTCCCAGTGACTCTCCTGCCTATGCGCTCATTTGCGCTCCCCTAAGAACAAAAGATAAAACCATTGGGGTGATTAATATCAGCAATACAAATCCTGTGAACTATACTTCAGAGGATCTTAAGCTGTTTACCGCTTTGACCGCTCAGGCATCAGCGGCGATCGAGAATGCCCTGCTGCATGAAAATAAACTCAAAGAAGAGCGCATCAAAAACAATTTGGAACGATATCTCTCGCCTCAAGTTGTCCAAGCTGTGATCGGTGCAAAGGGTGAGGTATCTCTAAATACAACCAAGCGCAATCTCACCATGTTGTTTTCTGATATTCGTGGGTTCACAACTAAATGCGAAGAACTTGCCCCCGAAGAAGTGGTGATGTATTTAAACGAATACTTTACCCACATGGTATCTGTGATTTTTAGTCATAGAGGTACGGTGAATAAATTTGTAGGTGACATGATTGTCGCTATGTTTGGCGCACCCTCAAGGCTCCTCGATCACGAACGTCGTGCCATTGAAACAGCGATTGAAATGCAAAAGCGCATTCGCACAATTCCCGTACCTTGGATTAGAGAAAACTTTATTACAGGCATTGGTATTAGTACAGGGGATGTGGTGGTGGGAAATATCGGTTCACCACAACATATGGACTACACTGCGATCGGTGATGAGGTCAATATTGCCTCTCGGTTACAGTCGATCGCATTAGGTGGTCAGATTTTGGTTAGCCGAGGTGTCTATGAGGCCACAAAGGACAGTTTTGAGTTTAAAGAATACGGTATTGTACAAGTGAAGGGGAAAAAGAAAGCGATCGAAGTATTCGAGGTTATACACTAAGTAAGTGTAGAGTACGAGAGATTATGGCAAAGAAAGTTTTGATTGTTGATGACGAGCCACATATCCGCCTGTTGCTAGAGCAAACCTTAGAAGAGTTAGAGGATGAAGGCGTAGAACTGCTAACCGCAGACAATGGCGCTGATGCCTTAGAAAAGATCAAAACCGAAAAGCCCGATCTTGTCTTTCTTGATGTGATGATGCCCAAGATGAATGGATTTGATGTTTGTCATGCGGTGAAACGCGAATTAAATCTTGATAATGTATTTATCATCATGTTGACGGCAAAAGGACAAGAGTTTGACAAAAACAAAGGGAATGAGGTGGGGGCAGACATTTATATGACGAAGCCCTTCGATCCAGATGAAGTTTTAGAGAAAGCCTACGAAGTTTTAGGTATCGAGCATTAAGTACATAAATTCACGATCCCATGGGGTAATGCCCCAGAGCCTACTCTGTGGGATCTAGGGCAACCACAGGGGGATTGCCCTTACGATCGGTGGTATGTATTTTGGGGATATTGCTTTAGCCAGCAGTGGCTGTAGCGATCGCAGGTAGACCGACATTACAGCCACCCAAACCGCAATAGCCATTGGGGTTTTTCGCTAGGTATTGCTGGTGGTAGTTTTCGGCATAGTAAAACTCTGGGGCATCGAGAATTTCAGTGGTAATCGTGCCATGTTTTGCTGCTGTTAAGGCTTGCTGATAGCTGACAAGGGACGCTTTTGCTAGCTCTTTTTGGGCTTCTGAATAGACATAAATCCCCGAACGATATTGCGTACCCGCATCGTTACCCTGCCGCATTCCCTGCGTGGGGTTATGGTTTTCCCAAAATACTTTCAAAATACCTGCATAGCTGATTTTTTTTGGGTCAAAGACAACCAAAACGACTTCGTTATGACCTGTCATGCCCGAACAAACTTCTTCGTAGGTGGGGTTAGGAGTAATTCCTGCGGCATAGCCTACAGCCGTGCTAAACACACCCTCTTGCTGCCAAAACTTACGTTCTGCGCCCCAAAAACATCCCATCCCAAACATGGCAACTTCTAAACCGTCAGGAAAGGGAGACTTAAGCGGATTGCCATTGACATAGTGACGTGCAGGAACCGGCATTGACTCTGTACGTCCGGGTAAAGCCTCTTGAGCAGTGGGCAAAGTGAGTTTCTTACCAAATCCAAATAAGGCCATGATTTCATTTTGATGTTTGAGTGGATATCTCTATTTTAATCAACAGTAAAGTAATGCAAACAAATCAAGTAGCGATCGCAGTGGGAAATAAAAGAATGAATTAGGTTGAATTTTAATGAAATATATATAGGGCATCTCTAAAAATACAAACAAGAGTAGGAAGGGATTTGAGGAAAATGA
>NZ_JAZBJZ010000113.1:0-18089 GCF_036349135.1 Tumidithrix elongata BACA0141 | reverse complement strand
TTATTGCTTAATCTATATTTACATATATTGGCATTTCCATGCCTACCTACTTATAGCGGATAACTATGAGATTAAGTCGAATCTCAGTCATATCGATCGCTTACTTTTCGGTATCAACTTGAAAACCTGAGGGATTGTAATCATCTGGCAGATAATTTGAGGGAATTGTAGAATGATTTCCATCTCGTAAAGCATAGTAAGTGGGTGACATAATTTCAATGCCGACCTCATTACATCGATCTTGAATATTGGCGTGAAGTTCGGAATAGATCTCTACCATGCGATCGGGGCGATTGGTATAGGCATTTAGCTCGTAACTAATATGGAAGTCATTGAGGCTGGTCTGCAATACAAAGGGCGTAGGTTCAGCCAGAATATCTGAGGTGGTTAAAGCGGCTTTGACCATAGCATCGCATACCTTGCGCCAAGGCACATCGTAGCCAAGCGTAATCGTGGTATGCAAAATAATGCCACCCTTATCGGTTAACTCTTGACTGAGACTGCTGTAGTTGACGATCGTACTAGACATCACCGTGGAGTTAGGAATTGTAATAATTACATTTTTGGGCGTACGAATACGGGTGACGAGCAAGTTTTTATCGACAATATCTCCGAAAGCATCGCCAATTTTGACGCGATCGCCAACTTGAAAAGCCCGCGTATACACGGCAATAATACCGTTAACAATATTGGATACTGCCCCTGCCGAGCCGAGCGTAAATAGTGCCCCCACAATTAGAGAAACCCCTTGAAAAGCAGGCGATTGAAATCCTGGCAGAAACGGAACACCAATTCCGATCGCAAGTACGATCGTCAAAAACTGAACGAGTTTAGAAGTCGGTTGAATCCAGTCAGGGTAGAAACCAGGAACGGAAATATTTCCTTGTTCCATTTCCCTAAAAAAGAGTCGCACAAAAGCGTTAATTTCGTATGTGATAAAAGCGATCGCCACAATTACAAACAAATTTGGCAAATAATCAAGGATGGCTTTGCCAATATTCTGTAACAGGATAAGAAGCGTACCGAGATATTGCGAACTTAATGGACGCGTCCAAGGGAAAAAGCCTAACACCAAAAACGTATAGACGTAAAATATTCCCACAAAAGTTGGAATTCGGAACAGATTGACAATGCGAACAAGAATCTCAACGATTGGCGTTGTGGGAAAAAGTGCGATATTGAGAAACTTCAATCCTTCGATCCGCTTATCTCTCAGGGTGTCAAGTTTTGCCTGAATCCAACTAAACAGTTGTGTCAGTAGGTTAAATAGAACGAAAATAGCAATTGTGGCTAAGAATGTATAAAGAATGCCATAGAGTAAGTTCGGCAAATTCCGTGATTCTCGATATTCTCGAATCGCTGCTTGCAAAAGGGTAACGCGCTCCTTGGCTACCTCTTGAACCGATCTACTCTTTAAACGGGCATCTTCCTTCGTAATCGCCATGACTGAGAAACGATCCCCAGCTTTAATGACGATCTCCCCTTCAATCGTACTAGACGACTCAGTTCGCAATGCCTCTGGAGGAATTGTGGTGTCATCCGCAATTTTGCTAAGACGAACGCTAATATCTTGGGCACGTTCTGCAATACTATAAGCCCCAAAGTTCTGCTCGATCTCAAACAGTTTTTTGTCCCCAAGCACGACACTTGCTGATTCTGGTACATCGAGAGGTTTGGGATGGGTCGATTGAGATTGTGCGAAGGGAGCTTGTTGAAATACGAGATAGGCAGCAAAAATAATCCCAAATAATCGCCCAACTCGTTGTTTAAATCTTGTCCTCACAAAGATTCGCTCCATACATTACGTAAGTATGAGATTAGCAAAGTTTCACGTTTTCAATATTGCGCTGAATGACTAAATAAAAAGGATCGCCGCGATCGCAATTTGATCAAGTAAGCAATTTCAGCCTCTGAAACCCGAGCTAGTAAATTACGGAATCTTAAAAAAAATGGCATTTTTTGAGGCGATCGCTTTATGGTAACTACTTTGAGCGATACTCAAATACATGGTTATATAGCAATCAGATCTAAAATTCTGTAGGATAGCCGTTTCGGCTGTTCGTGGTCAGGGGTTTACTTGGCTCACAAAAATCGTATAAATCAACCGCGATCGCTAATATCCATATCAAAAAAACTATAAATATTTCAGTTAGTTATATGTCACAGCCCACGATCGAATCCATTTTGCAAGAAAAGCGGTTATTCCCACCATCCGAGGCATTTGCCAAAGCCGCGCATGTGAATAGCCTTGAGGCCTACAAACAACTTTACGAAAAAGCCAAACTCGATCCGCAAAAATTTTGGGCAGAGCTAGCCGAAACCGAACTAGATTGGTTTGAAAAGTGGCACACGGTTTTAGATTGGCAACCTCCTTTTGCCAAGTGGTTTGACGGGGGCAAAATCAACATTACTTATAACTGCCTCGATCGCCACTTGTTAACATGGCGCAGAAATAAAGCCGCTCTGATTTGGGAAGGCGAGCCTGGGGATTCTCGTACCCTGACTTACGCGCAACTGCACCGCGAAGTTTGTCAATTTGCCAATGCGCTCAAACAACTGGACGTTCAAAAAGGCGATCGCGTCGGCATCTATATGCCCATGATTCCCGAAGCGGCGATCGCCATGTTAGCCTGTGCCCGCATTGGGGCAACTCATTCTGTCGTATTTGGGGGGTTTAGTGCCGAAGCATTACGCGATCGGCTCAAAGATGGTCAAGCCAAACTGGTGATTACCTCTGATGGCGGCTGGCGTAAAGATGCGATCGTGCCGCTCAAAGACCAAGTCGATAAAGCTTTAGCTGACGGTGCTGTACCGAGTGTTAAAGATGTGTTGGTGGTGAAGCGCACCAATCAAGAGATTACGATGCAACCCAGTCGCGATCATTGGTGGCACGAACTTCAACCCGGCATGTCAGCGCACTGTCCACCTGAGCCAATGGATAGCGAAGATATGCTGTTCATTCTCTATACCAGTGGCAGCACAGGCAAGCCGAAGGGAGTGGTTCACACGACCGCAGGCTATAACCTCTACACGCACATAACCACCAAATGGATCTTCGATCTAAAAGATACAGATGTCTATTGGTGTACCGCAGATGTGGGCTGGATTACGGGACATAGCTACATTGTTTATGGACCGCTATCGAATGGAGCTACCACCCTGATGTATGAAGGTGCTCCCCGCGCCTCTAATCCTGGTTGTATTTGGGATGTGATTCAAAAGTATGGGGTAAATGTGTTCTACACGGCGCCTACAGCGATCCGCACCTTTATCAAAATGGGCGAACACCTGCCCATGTCTAGAGATTTATCTTCGCTCAGGCTCTTGGGAACTGTGGGCGAACCGATTAACCCTGAGGCATGGATGTGGTATCAGCGAGTCATTGGCGGCGGGAACTGCCCAATTGTCGATACTTGGTGGCAAACCGAAACTGGTGGCGTGATGATCACACCCCTACCCGGTGCGGTTCCTACAAAGCCCGGTTCGGCAACACTTCCCTTCCCCGGTATTATTCCAGATGTTGTCGATCTTGATGGCACGCCTGCGGCGGATAACGAAGGTGGCTATTTGGTGATTAAACATCCCTGGCCTGGGATGATGCGTACTGTTTTCGGCGATCCAGATCGCTTCCGCAAGAGCTATTGGGAACATATTCCCCCTCAAGATGGGAAGTATGTCTATTTTGCTGGAGATGGTGCTAGACGTGATGAGGATGGCTACTTTTGGATCATGGGTCGTGTCGATGATGTGATCAATGTGGCTGGGCATCGCTTGGGCACGATGGAAATTGAATCAGCCTTGGTGTCGCATCCCAGTGTGGCAGAGGCTGCTGTGGTTGGGCGACCCGATGAGGTCAAGGGTGAAGATGTCTTTGCTTTTGTGATTTTAGAGGGTGCTCAGGAACCCAGTGAAGCCTTGGCAAAAGCCTTAAAGCAACATGTCGTCAATGAAATTGGCGCGATCGCACGACCCAGCGAAATTCGCTTTGCCGAGGCTCTACCTAAAACCCGCTCTGGTAAAATCATGCGTCGCCTATTGCGAACCATCGCCGCAGGTCAAGAAATTACCAGCGACACTTCTACCCTAGAAGATCGTTCCATTCTAGATAAGCTCAGAGAAGGAGTATAGGAACCCTGTATTCAAAGCGCCAAGCACGTAAGTGCTTGGCGCATCAAAGCAAATGCAACATCCTTTTATAGATCTTGTTATGGTTGATTCGCAGGCGATCGCTCTAATAGGGCACTATTAAAAAAGTTGACGATGCGTTGCGAATAGGCGGATGGATATTTGGCAAGTCCCTCACCATGACCGACATCGGGCAATTCCCATATTTGCTTGGGTTGTTGAGCGACATTATAAAACCACTCTACTTGGCGTAATTCTCTTCCATTACCTGTCTGTCCAGTCGCGATCAGCAATAGGGGATGAAGTGGACGTTGGGCTAATGCTTGTACGACAGGCATCGGAGCCGACATGTGTAAGGTTTGCTCAAGGAATCGATCGACAAACCAGTTATCAAGCCAATCGATACTGGCTCGCGGCCATTCGGTCACAGACGCGGGTGGAAATAGATCGCCAGTGGTTGCAGGGACTGCACCATCTGCGATTACAGCACGAATCGCAGGATAGCGTGTCGCAGCTCGGAGGGCAACTTGGGCTCCCATCGAAAACCCAAACACCCCAATCCGATTTGGGTCAACATTGGGGTCTAGTAAAATAGAACTGAGCATAGGTTCTACATCGTTGACATCCAGCCACCCCCACGAGCGTTGCGTACCTGTACTGGCTCCATGGGCGCGACGATCGCAAGTGAGAACGCCATAACCCTCTTTTGCTAGCATCGTGATATGGGGCAGCATAGACTTTCGATTGCCTCCTTCACCATGTAAAACTGCGATCGCTGCATGATTGTGAGAAGGTAGATACCAACAAGCAAGTGAGATGCGATCGGTTGTTTTTAGTTGAATAGATTTTACACCGAAGTTTGCATCGGTGGGGTTTTGGCAACAGGTTGGATCTGATAAAGGAAAAATAATGGAGTCTAAACGGGTATAGGCATGAATCGAAGTTCCAATCAGGATCGCGAGGACAAAACCAACAATACATAACGCAATCCACTGCCAGCGTAACCAAGCATATAATCGCAAAAATCTTGTCATAACTCGTATCTCCTACATTACGATCTCGTCTATTGGCTAAGCCCAGAAAGAAACTTTATCAGAATTGACTCAGAATGGCTGAAAATCAAGTTTGACGCCCGTGGAATTGTTCAAAAATATACGATCGGGGTTGATTAAGGATACATGCAAGATCTGAGATAATGTATTTAAGGTTAATATAGAAGCTGAGACGATCGCTTGCTAGCAAGAGGGTTATCAACCATGACGCAAACCTTTAGTCAGTTGCCACTTTACGATCGCGATTTTTTGCTTTGGACACAAGAAACAATCCTTTTACTTAAAACTAGAGACTTCGATCGCGTAGATCTTGACAATTTAATTGAGGAGATAGAGTCCTTGGGGCGATCGGAAAAGAAAGAATTAAAAAGCCGTCTATTGACTTTGCTAGAACATATTCTCAAAAGATTGTACGTCAAGATGCCGCGTGAATATAACGGTTGGGAACGGACAATTCGCGAGCAACGCATCCAAATAGAACTATTGCTAGATGACTCACCTAGTTTAAAAACACAATGGATTGAAGCTTGCGATCGGGCTTGGGAACTCAGCTTAAAAAAGGTTTCTGGAGATTATCCAAAAGTAAAGTTTCCTAGTATTTGCCCATTCTCGACAGATATTGAGGCTCTTTTAAATCAAAATCCTTGGGAATCTTAAGGAGTCCCGTGATTAATCGTCAATGATGCTACCTGACATCAACTGCTTCCATATTTTTTTAGGCTGATATAATTGATTTGTTTGTGATTCTAGGCATGGGGTTTAAAGGATGCTAAGTTGGCGAATGATTGGTGCAGTAAGTGCGATCGCATTTCTCATTTCATTAACTCAAACGTTCTCTGTTGATAGCATTCGTGCCAATTCCACTGCAACACATTCATTCCCATTACCACAATCGCAGTTCGATGCTACGATTTGGAGAGATCTGGCGTTGATAGATAAAGAACCTCATCCCCGTTTGATAATGGCGGAGGATCTGGTTCGCACTCGTAGTTTAGATGGATTGTCGCGACAGCAGGTTTTAGAACTATTGGGAACCCCAACTATCACGGGCAACCTTTTATCCGCGTATCCAGGGGCTTACGAGTATTGGCTAAGTCCAGACACAAGAAGTAGCTATGCCGTTATTGATGCGGTGGGGCGGATGATGCAGTTTACCAATAATTTGGAGATTAGGTTTGACACCAAAGGGATTGTAAGCAGCTACGCTATTGTTACAAAAGCAGCCCCATTTTCACAGCCACCTTCACAGTTCAATTCTAGGGTTTGGAAAGAACTTTCAATGATTGCTGAGTATCCCTATCCGCGTTTGTCCATGGCTGACGATTTAGTTCGCACGCGTCGTTTGGAAGGATTATCACGCCAGCAGGTTCTAGTACTATTAGGAAACCCAACTCCCAGCAATTATTTCAAAGATCGAGATTTCAAAGATCGATACGATCTTATCTATTGGTTGGGGGATTCAAGATCGGGCTCTGTTGCGGTCAGTCTCAATGGACGGACGATAAACTTTGCTGCTGTTTTGCTGATTAAGTTTGACGCCAAAGGGATTGTAAGCAAGTACGCGATCTACCGCGATTAATTTATGACTCGTAAGTTCTTCCCCGCCATTGTTTGGGTTGTGTGAGGGCAGAAATCCAGATGCGTAATACTGCAAAGGGATCGGCGAGAGGAGATAGCCAGAACCATAAACCGACCTCTGTATAGCTAGACCGAATTCCAAACATCAGTAACCAACGAATCGCGACAAGAAATCCATTTAATCCCAACAAAGTCCAGCTAAGCATAGAAGCATTAATTGTTGCCCCCATTCCAAATGTTGCTATTAAGAGAACCATTAACAAAGGAAGGGGAAGTCCTTGCACGGCTAACAGAAATAGGCAGTCTACCCATGTTTGTAGCCTAGTTGCTGCATCTTTGAGATCGAGCGATCGCCCCCATTCTCGCCAAGTTTCAGCCATTGAGGTATACATCCGTACCTGTATGAGTTCGGCGCCATCTAAAAATGCCACCTTTGCGCCCTTTTGAGCTGCCATTCGTGCCAGCGTAACATCATCGCAAAACGAGGACTTCGCCAACTCGTAACCCGATAAAGCCGTTAGCGTTGACTTGCGAGAGAGAAAGCACTGCCCGTTTGCCATGACGCGCTCTTGGGTAAATTGATTGCGATCGCCCGTAGCTCCAAACCGAAAGATTAATGTCACTAGCAAAGCGGGTTGTAGCCACTGTTCCCCTGCGGTTTTGAGAATAAATTTTGGCGAAAGCGAAACGATGTCATAGCCCTCCGCGATCGCTTTTTGCACCAAACTCGCCACTAAGCCAGCCTGCGGTACAGTATCGGCATCAATGCCTAAAATCCATTCACTATCAGGATTGGCATTTAAGAAGCCTGTATGTAATGCCCAAGGTCGTCCTACCCAGCCTTTAGGTAACGGATCGTCAGTAATCAAGCGCAATTTGGCAGGATAGTCAGGTTGCAACTTTTGTACGTATTCCCCTGTGCCGTCCTGCGATCGGCTATCAACAACGATAATCTCTGCAACTGCCTGATCGCGCATTCCCTCTAGGCAATTAGGTAGCCGCAGCACTTCATTTAAAGTGGGAATGACGACTGAAACTTTTGGCTCTTGCTTTGCCTTGTCTTCTTCATCGGAAGAGAGGCGTTGTAGGGGTAAAATTCGACTGGGGGCTGTTCCTAATCTTGCTAAAAGTACAAGTGTAAAGGGGATCTGGAACAGAAGTAAGAATAAGTAAATGACGTTGATTTCTAACAAGTTGCTTACACGAAATGACGATCGCTTCCCATCATAAAACGCTTTTGTTAATGGTATTAAGGAGATTTCTCACAAACTAAAGCAACCGAGCCTACGATAAGGAGCAGTGCCCCCAAGCACGCCCCCTATGAAGAGTCTATTCAGACTATTCCTCTAGCATACTCCGCAACATCCAAGCATTTTTTTCGTGAAGCTGCATTCTTTGTGTCAGCAAGTCCGCCGTGGGCTCATCGTTCACCTTATCCACAGTAGGGAAAAGCGAACGTGCCGTGCGTACAACAGCTTCTTGCCCCTCTACCAAGAAGCGTAACATTTCCTCGGCTTTAGGAACACCCTCAGTTTCTGGAATGGAAGTGAGTTTGGCATATTCTGAGTAAGTGCCAGGAGCGGGAAATCCCAACGCTCGAATGCGTTCGGCAATTAGATCGACTGCCAGAGCTAGTTCGGTGTACTGAGTCTCAAACATGAGATGTAAGGTGTTGAACATCGGCCCTGTCACATTCCAATGGAAGTTATGGGTTTTTAGATAGAGAGAATAGGTGTCGGCTAGAAGGTGTGAGAGTCCTGTGGCGATCTCTTTACGATCTTTGGCATCAATGCCCAGATTGATTTCTGGAACTGCCTTGTCTTTAGATTTACCCATGAGTAATTTCTCCTGAATTTCTCGAATGTATGTTTTTAGATATGCGCTGGCTTGCGCTTCGGTCTATTCGTAAGTCTGAGTCTATAAAGATCCAGTGTACAAAGAGTCGATAGGTGCTAGGTAAAGAATAGGTGCTAGGTAAAGAATTGGTTATGCTTCTAGCACAGTTATTCTAAGCTAGGTGCATCCGTAGCACTGATTTCGGTGCGCGGCGAACCCTACATAAGATGGTCTCATGCCCAAGTCGATCGCAGGCTTCATAACGGTGACAACCAGAGAAACCATAGTATTCTCCTTCCACTTCCAGCACATCAATGGGCTCCTGT
This sequence comes from Tumidithrix elongata BACA0141, assembly GCF_036349135.1. Classification (NCBI taxonomy): domain Bacteria; kingdom Bacillati; phylum Cyanobacteriota; class Cyanophyceae; order Pseudanabaenales; family Pseudanabaenaceae; genus Tumidithrix; species Tumidithrix elongata. The sequence goes on along the minus strand of NZ_JAZBJZ010000113.1, from coordinate 9,172 downwards.
TGACCAATCTCGGCGATCGATTGCATGAGGGCTTGCACTTTGGCTGGATCGTTTTGGCGCGGCAATGGACGACGAATTTTTTGGATCGGAACTGCTTGAATCTTTTCCATATCTCAGCGCTCAAATTTCATTGCCTAAATCATAGTCGTTATGAGTATGGGTTGTCAATTCTCCCTAACATAGTTCTATCTTTGGATACAGAGTATTACAGCGATCGCTGCGGCAAACTATAGAGGCTAAACTTTACTTTGATAGAAAGCATTTCTTTGAAATGTGGGGGATTAAATCCATTGACTTCAGCAGCGATCGCCATGTTTCAACCACCTACTTCATCAAGCCGATTTTCCGAAGCACTTGTAACCCATCCAGCTCAGGTGTGCTACCGCCATCTTAAGTTAGATGATCTAGATAAACCTGTGGCTGGGCTTGACTATGAGGGGCATACCTACAGTTTTTTTAAAGCGCTCTCAGATTGGGCAGAAACAGAGAAAGTCGCCAGTCGAATGTCCGATCGCTATGTGATTACGACAACCAAAAAAGGCTGGGTAATTTGGGTGTTTGAGTATTAGAAACCTAAGCAAGGGGTGTTATTCCCCCCTTGAATCAGAAAAGTTCTTTAAACAGCTAATTAACTGTCCCCGTCAGAGGCGAACTAGCACTGGCTGAGGCTTTGATCGGAATGCGTCCTGCTAGGTAGGCGTATCTACCTGCGGTCGTTGCCATGCTCATTGCCGTTGCCATGGCGATCGGGTTCTGTGCCTGCGCGATCGCGGTGTTGATCAACAAAGCATCTGCGCCTAATTCCATCGCGGCTGCGGCTTCGCTCGGTACGCCAATGCCTGCATCCACCACCACGGGTACTTTGGCTTGGTCGATGATAATGGCGATATTGGCAGCATTCTTAATTCCTTGGCCGGAACCAATGGGCGAACCTAGGGGCATCACCGTCACACAGCCTATTTCTTCGAGGGCTTTTGCCAACATGGGGTCAGCATTGATGTAGGGTAACACGGCAAAGCCTTCCTTAACTAGTTGCTCGGCAGCGCGATAGGTGCCAATGGGATCGGGAAGTAGGTACTTAAGATCGGGAATGACTTCTAATTTGACAAAATTATTATCTTCTTGTCCCAAAATCTTCGCCATTTCTCGTCCTAAACGCGCCACCCGCACCGCTTCATCAGCGGTTTGACAACCTGCGGTGTTAGGCAACAACCAAATTTTTTGCCAATCTAAGGCTTCGGCAAGACCTTCATGACCTGGGGCATTGGTTTGAACGCGTCTTACGGCTACGGTGACAATTTCGCTGCCACTCGCGGCGATCGCCTGTCGCATCACCTCAAAATTGCTATATTTACCCGTTCCGGTCATCAGGCGAGAGCGAAACGTCCGCCCAGCAATTTCTAGAGGGCGATCGCCAAAGTTGCGATCTGAGTTAGAACTGCCATTTGTGAGGTCGAGAGACTGTGCGATCATGGATTCAGACAAAAGGATTACTGCTTAGATTCAGGATATTACGAGAGTTTGCGATTTAGAAGCGCAATTTTTTATTAAGATGGTTCTAATACCTCCTGCAATGTTTGTAGCAAACTGAATTCATGGCAAACCTTAAATTTATTCGCGATCGCATCTCTAGCGTTAAAAACACACGCAAAATTACTGAAGCCATGCGCCTCGTTGCCGCCGCCAAAGTACGGCGCGCCCAACAGCAGGTCTTAGCAACACGTCCCTTTGCCGATCGCTTGGCTCAAGTCCTCTACCGCCTTCAAAGCCGTATCAAGTTTGAAGATGCCAATCTGCCTCTGTTAGAAGAGCGCGCTGTTAAGACAGTGGGTATTTTGGTGATATCTGGCGATCGCGGTCTCTGTGGTGGCTACAACACAAACGTGATCCGTCGCGCCGAAAACCGTGCCAAAGAGCTAAAAGCCCAAGGCATTGATTACCAATACATCTTGGTTGGACGTAAAGCTGTCCAGTACTTCACCCGTCGCAGTCAGCCAATTGCTGCCAAATTTGCCAACCTAGAGCAAATCCCCACTGCTGCTGAGGCAAACATGATCGTGGACGAAGCCAGCTCTGCTTTCTTGGCGGGCAAGATCGATCGCGTAGAACTGATCTACACGCGCTTCCTTTCGCTGATTAGCTCTAAACCAGTGGTTCAGACCCTATTGCCGATCGAACCTCAAGGACTCGAACCTACGGACGATGAAATTTTCCGATTGATCACCAGAGGCGGTCAGTTTCAAGTCGAAAGAGAAAAGGTTGAGACCACCGTGCGCGAGTCTCCTAGAGATTTGATTTTCGAGCAAGAGCCCGTACAAATCTTGAATGCCCTCTTGCCTCTTTACCTAGACAACCAGTTGCTCCGCGCCATGCAAGAAGCTGCTGCCAGCGAACTAGCCTCACGGATGACTGCAATGAATAATGCTAGTGACAACGCTGTAGATTTAATCAGCAGTTTGACCTTGCAGTACAACAAAGCTCGTCAAGCCAGCATTACCCAAGAAATCCTAGAAGTTGTTGGCGGATCTTCGGTCTAACGCGAATCGAATTCAAAAAAATGTAGGGGCAATTCATGAATTGCCCCTACATTTTTTTGGGAATTTCCTTATTTGGGGCGTGGGTTTAGATAGACCATCACCCAAGTTGTGTAAGTCCCAATCGGGCTCCAAAGCACGTAAGGCAATAAAAGCAATGCCGCCCAGATCGAAACAGGGAACACCGCGATCGCTAGCAAAATGCCAATTACCGCCCCTGTGCCCCCGATCGCAGTCCCCAGTTTGAGGCTGCGAAACTTGATCAGTGCAGGGGTATAGGACATCGTGACTGCTTCTAAAGCCAAATAGCCTCCCATAAACAGCCAAGTATTTAAGCTATTCGGTTCCTTTTCCCAAACCAGATAGGCAGAACTAGCGGCACAGAGAAAAATCGTAGTCCAGATGAAAGGGATTGCCCATTCAAATGTCAGCCATCTGGGGCGGCGCAGACTGAGAAACCATTGAAACTCTCGGCGAGAAATCAGCGAATTGCTTAAAAATCCGCCTAAAAAGGTAATGACCCCGATCGCAATCCATGAAGGCATTTTATTTAATCAAGCAACAATTGGCGATCGCCTGCAACCACTTTACCAATGCGATCGGCAGGTAGATCTTGGCTTTGGAACCACTGTAAAACCCCTTCAACCTTTGTCGGCTCGACGACTACAGCCATCCCAATGCCCATGTTAAAGGTGTTAAACATTTCCAGCTTTTCGACCTTACCCTGCTCGGCTAGCCAGTTGAAAATCGGCGGGATTTTCCAGTTTTTTGTCGAAACCCTCACCGATTGCCCTTGACCTAAACAGCGCGGCAGATTTTCAGGTAAGCCGCCACCCGTAATATGCGCGAGTCCATGGATGCCTAGATCGGAGCGCAAAGCTGCCAAAACTGGTTTGACATAAATTTGCGTTGGGGCGAGTAGAATTTCTCCAAGCGAGCGATCGTTAGGTGTTGTCGTGGAAAAATCAGGAATGTAATTCCACGCAAATCCACCATCTGCCACAATCTTACGCACCAAGCTAAATCCGTTACTGTGAACGCCCGAACTGGCCAGCCCAATCACAACATCGCCAATTTGTACCTGCGATCCGTTCAGTAATTTCGCTTTTTCGGCGATTCCGACACAAAAACCTGCGAGATCGTATTCGCCTTTGCTATAAAACCCGGGCATCTCCGCAGTTTCGCCGCCAAGTAAGGCACAGCCAGCGATTTGACAGCCTTGAGCGATTCCCTTCACAACTTCGACCAGTTGGGCAGGTTCTAATTTGCTCGTAGCCAGATAATCTAAAAAGAATAATGGCTCTGCCCCAGAGGTGAGCACGTCGTTGACACACATGGCAACCAGATCGATGCCCACTGTATCGTGGCGATCGCAAGCATGGGCAATTTTTAACTTTGTGCCCACACCATCTGTCCCTGAAACGAGTACGGGTTGGCGATATCCTGTCGGAAGTTCAAATAAACCGCCAAATCCACCTAATTCTCCCAGTACGCCGGGACGATTGGTTTGAGCGACATGACCGCGAATTTGCTCGACAAAAGTCCGCCCCGCCTCGATATCTACGCCTGCTTCACGATAATCCATGTATAGCTTTGAGCTTCTAGCGACTCGCTATCTGCTGTTAAATCAAAAAGTTTGCGCTTTTATCTTAACTTTCTTGCAGTACTTTCTTGTAGTAGTTCGCGATCGCTGCCCTTAAAAACGTCGCTCGAAAACGACAAGTGTCAATCCTCCAAAAACAAAGATCGAGAGTTAATTTGGCTCCACCAACGTATTACCGAATAAAACCTAAAAATCATTACATAACACGATGATTTGGTTACACAGCAGATAATTTCGGCTTTTACCCTGTGTTAACGACAGTTCGAGATAAGCTAAAACCCTTATTCTGTCCTTGGCATGAAACATGCGCTTCCTTCTAGAATAATCGACAAAAACGTTTTATCCCAAATTGAGGTTGTGTTGGGGAGTTTAGTCTGAATGCCAAACTTCTGACTAAACACTTAGGTTAAACGAAATTTTTCTTTATGATATGCATATTTCAGCATCTATTACTACACCTATGCAAATACTCCCTACTCTACTGGTTGGTTTTGCGGCTGCATTCATTGCATGGCAGCAGTTGCAGGTTGCTCAGAATAAGTTGCGCCTTGATTTGTTTGATAGACGCTACAAAGTTTACGATGCTACCCGCAAGTTTCTGGCTAGCATTTTTAGCAATGCCACATTTACAGATTCACAGTTGTTTGAATTTTATGCTGGTACTTCCGATGCGGAGTTTCTTTTTGGGTCGGAAGTAGTCGATTACCTTGCACAAGTGAAATATCGTGCGCTAAACATGTTGAAGTACCAGAAGATTTACGAGTGTATGCCAGCAGGAGAAGAGCGTTCTCGCCATGTAGATGCGGCGTTTATTGAGCGTTCGTGGCTTGAAGAGCAACTTACTGCGATTACTAAGACCTTCACTCCGTATCTTGGTTTTTCACACATCCAATGAGATTCTTTCATGTCTGATTGTCATGCCAATCAGACATGTCGAGCATAACCATATCTGATGGTGACTGCGTCTCGATAGTTGTGGTAGTAGTGGCGATAAATCAGAACCTCAGTTCCTTTAGTTTATTGGTGTAAGCAGCTTTTGAATTTGGAATTGCTGCAAATGTAAGTTCACAGGCATTTAATGTTACCAGTGATAGACTTAGAGCAACATTGCTAATTAACTAAGTGAGACCGGTATGAACGCAGAGTTCACTAAAGTTTTTGAGTTAACCCTCTCGGAAAAGTTACAGCTTCTTGAAGACTTATGGGATAGCATTGCCTTGATTCCAGAGCAAATTCCTGTGCTTGACTGGCAAAAAGAAGAACTTGCTAAAAGAAAGGCTGCCTACCTACAGAATCTTGGCTCAGGCAGTTCATGGGAAGCAGCAAAGGAGCGAATTCGTAGCGGACAGTATGGTGCTTAGAAATCTAATTCTTCTGCCAGCAGCCGAGCAAGATGTAGCTCAGGCATATATCTGGTATGAAGAACAGGAGATTGGTTTAGGTGAAGAGTTTCTTCGTTGTATTGACGCTTGTATTCAGCTTATTCGACGAAGCCCAGAGATGTATCAGGTAGTTCACGAAAGCTATCGAAGGGCTGTAGTTCGCCGCTTTCCTTACGTTGTTTTTTACGAGAATTCGGATACCACAATAATTGTTTATGCAGTTTTCCACTGTTCTCAAGACCCAAAGAAATGGCGTAGTCGAGTGCTATAGGAGTGAGTCAGGATAGACGTTGTATGCAATTGTCAGCAGAATCTTAGCTACCGAGTTCCTGAGCCCTTCGGGTTGCTGCGATCACCGCATCGATCAGTCCCGATCGCACGCCAGATCTTTCTAATTGGGCGATCCCCGCGATCGTAGTTCCACCGGGGCTGGTGACTCGATCCTTTAATTCGGCTGGATGTAAGCCTGTTTGATGCAATAACTGCGCTGTTCCCAAAACAGTTTGAATTGCTAATTTTGTCGCGATCGCTCTGGGCAAACCTGCGGCAACACCACCATCTGACAAAGCTTCCACCACCAAAGCTACATAGGCAGGGCCAGAACCAGATAGACCCGTAACCGCATTTAACAAAGACTCTGGCAGCTCAACCACTTCACCCACGCTGGAAAAAATTCTACGCGCTGTATCAATATGAGCTTGTGTAACTGACTTTCCCGACGCGATCGCGGTAACACCTGCTCCGACCTGCGCGGGGGTATTGGGCATTGCCCGAATGACTGCCTTGTCAACAAAAATAGACTCTAATTTCTCGATCGGCACGCCAGCAAGAATAGAGATTACTAAAGATACGGGCGTGTTAGCCAAGCCAACAGTCGCTGCTGTAAGGGCTTGAGGCTTCACTGCCAAGAGAATTACATCGGCTTCACAAGCGCTCGCATTGTTCGCACTTACCTGTACACCGTACTTACTCGCGAGATAATTGCGGCGATCGAGTTGAGGATCGGTAACGTATACCTGTTCGGGGGCATAAATAGATTGAGCAAGCAGACAGGAGAGAATCGCCTCACCCATAACGCCGCCACCGACAATGCCCAACTGAATTGCCAACGATACCTCTAACTTGCTTTTCTAAGAAATTTTAAGAACAAAACTGAGTACCAATCTTGATTTGAATTGGCAACAAAATAGAACTTGAGCTTCGCGCTCCACTCTTAAGGTTTAAGTGGAAAATGCGTCGCAGTTTTTTGAAAACTTTAAGATAGCAACTTTACAGCAACCTTGAATCATCTGTAGAGCAGCCACTACTGGAAAGGATAGGTGGTGGCTATCATGCAATTACAAACGCATCTTGATTGCTGTATTGAAGTATATCTAAGCCCCATTGACTGAAATGCACTAGCTGCAAGACAGTGGAACTATTGGATTTGTTTTCACTGGCTCAAGCTAGAGAAAACTACTGAATCTACCCTACTGATGAATTAAATCTACTGGGCAAAGCGACTGACAGGCATATCAGCAGACCATGCGGGTGCTGGTGTTGTGGGTCTTGCTGCTACCCGTACCTGAGGCATTGGAGGCTCAGACATAACCGTAGCTTGGCTCATGACCTGTACGCAAGAAGGTGCAAACAAGAAAATGCTATCGCCGATTCTTTCTTGGTGACCATCTAGGGCATAGGTACCACCTGCAACAAAATCAACTGCACGTTGGGCTTGATCGGGATCCATCATCGTGAGGTTAAGAACGACGGACTTACGTTCGCGCAGGGCTTGAATTGCTTGAGGCATTTCTTCAAAGCTGCGGGGCTCCATCACAACGACTTGTGAGATGCCATTACTAGCTCCGGGCATACCAATTACATTGCTCATGCCTTCAGAGGTTGGTCTTAACACCGAAGAACGAGTACGACGGGGTTGGGTGTCTTCTTCTTCTGGTGTCACATTATTTTCCTCTTGGTAAAGCTCTTGATACTCTCTACCAGAGGCTTCATCGTATTCATATTCATACTCATGAGGTTCCGAGAGACCGACAAAATCCTTGAGCTTAGTGAAGATTCCCATTTTATAACTCCTGATTGAACTCCTCGTTGGCTGGTAAAAACGAACAAAATCTAAACTGTGTGAGTGCTAGACAAATCGAGAAGTTTTTCATTGCCGTAACAGCTTTGTCTAGGGGCTTAGATCGCTAAAAATGCCACTTGGCTTTGTGATAAAGCGTACTGTGAAACTTTTATCCGCAGACTGTAACCGAAATCTAAAAAAAAAGCTAGTTCAATATGTAAAGTTTTATGTACTGAACTGATCGCTAAAATTTCTTAGGCTTATTTCAAATAATTCAACGTCGTTATACCCGATCGAGTAGGACACGATGAAGAACTTATTTGTGTAGTTAGAAAAGCATTAAATCACAAAAAATGCAACTTAATTCCTAACTTTAGAAAATGCCGTTTGGTCTGTCCAGATCGACGATCCAGAAAATTCTATTACATTACCTTTGCAAAGAATAGGTAACTAAAATATTTCAATCGAAGTGAATGTATTGATAGATACAATTTGCTTTTGATTTAATAGTGGGGCATATCAAAAACAGATGTTTTATACTTCAAGATTGATGAGAATCGATAAGTTATTCTTTAATAATTGTCTGAAATTGTCTGATTTCTTAATCGTTGACTATCTGTTTAAACACAACTAAAGATAGCCATAAAATTTCCACTGAAAAATGACTCGCTGAAATAGTAAATTTTCAAAACACTGCGAATTAGTGTAGGTGTTACTTTAGCAGGTTCATTGCCGATCGCCAAGTAAATTCCAATTCTTTTAAGAAAATATGCGGCTACCCACCCGCACGAGGGTCGCGCCTGCCTTGACCGCGATCGCGTAATCTCCCGACATCCCCATCGATAGTTCTGTAATGTTTGTCCAGCCAAGCGATCGCAGCTTTTCTGCTAACTTTGCCGTATCTTGAAAGACCTGGTATGCCTGTGTTTCGTCTAACCCTAGGGGCAAAATCGTCATCAGCCCCACGAGATTTAAGTTTTGACATTGCAGCAATGTAGGCAGATCTGCCAAAAGTTGTTCGACCTCCCAGCCAAATTTGTCGGGATCATGTGCCAGCTTGACTTGCAGGCATAATTTTGGCGATCTTTTCAGTTCTGGAATGAAGCGATCGCACTGCTGGGCTAGGCTGAGGCGATCGATCGAGTGAATCCAATCACATATAGATAGCGCCTGTTTGACTTTATTACTCTGAAGATGTCCGATCATGTGCCATGTAATATCTGGCAGATCTTGCAGTTCCTGTTGTTTCTGACTAATTTCTTGGATGCGCGACTCACCAAAATCTCGAATGCCTGCGGCATAGGCAGCCCGCATCGCAGCTACAGACGTATATTTACTGACAGCAACAAGCTTAACGCTGGGAGGCAGGGTTTCCCGCAGTGCGTTGAGTCGCGAAGCAATGCGATCGCTTAATTCCGCATCTATGATTTTTTCAGTTGCTGGGTTTTCGATATTTTGCATTTGGTTATTGGTTATTGGTTATCAGTTATTGGTTATCGGTTATTGGTTAGCTGCATTTATTGGAATTAACATTTGAACTGACAACTGACAACTGACAACTGACAACTGACAACTGACAACTGACAACTGA
>NZ_JAZBJZ010000112.1:0-18229 GCF_036349135.1 Tumidithrix elongata BACA0141 | reverse complement strand
TCATTTTCCTCAAATCCCTTCCTACTCTTGTTTGTATTTTTAGAGATGCCCTATACATTTCGCTAAATCTTCTCGCTGGAAAATGCGAGTTTCAAGAACAGGAAATCCATAACGGGTTTCGATTAATTTTTCGGCTTTTGGTAATGAGTTTTTGACATAACTGGCAGTGGTTAAAATTTTAGATGGTAAGACACCTAAAACCTTTAAAGGCTGTTTTAAAATCCCTTCTCTAAACTCATCTACTTCTTCGATAAAGGTTTTGACATTACGTAGACCCTCATTGGCAAAGGGCTTCAGGTCAGATGGGATGATTAAGTAATCAGCAGTATATAAAGCGATTTTTGCATAAATATTTAAGGAAGGAGGCGTGTCAATAAGTACATAGTCATAATCAGCTTGCACTTGCCTAAGTTTATCAATCAACTTTCGCCTTGAAATATCTCTGTCAGCTAATTCTCTTTCTTTCCAAATTAGACTAATGTGAGAAGGAACTGTATCAACTTCAGGGTCAGTAAACTGGGTTTTGCGTGCAACATCAGGAATAAAATTTTTGGAATTAGACATGATCACATGGTAGATATTGCTATCTTTTAAATCATCATCATCTTCATCGGTAAATTTCATCAAACCTGTTGCGAAGGTCGTATTTGCTTGACTGTCGATATCAATGATTAAAACTTTAAACCCTCTTTTACTGAGTGCCGCAGCTAGATTGATTACAGTCGTTGTCTTACCTACGCCACCTTTGTTATGGTAAACAGCAATAGTTTTCACTTGATTTGCTCTCCTTGGTTTATCGATTTTTATGGCAGGTATTCCTGAATATTCAGACTCAATAATTTTGAGATCAGATTGATTTAAAGAAACTGCCTCCAATCTTTTTTGCAAAATTCGATCTTTACCAATGATAGTTTGAATTTCGTCGATTTTCGTTTTTATTTCCTTGCCTGAGCATTGGAATATTAGCTGAAGATCTTGATTGATTAACTCAAAAATTCTGACTTCTTTGCCATTGGTTAATAAGCCGTACTGTACGTTTAAACTTTTGAGATAGCGCCGCATACGGCGGATGTGATTATTTAGGTTTTGCTTAGGGTGTTTTGCCTCTACAATCAAGCCCACAGAGAGTGGGCGATTAAATGCAAAGGGAATTGTTTTAGAAGCGATCGCTAAAAAATCAAGTCGAATTCTACCAAACGTGATTTCTTGATGCCAAGTATCGGGTTCATAACCAAGTTGGGGCAAGAGATACTGCACAATCAACTTGCTTTCAACTTCGCTCTCATTACGACAGCAATCAGGCTCGAAATCATATTCAGTCATAGCAAGAAAGATTTGAGGACTATCTTTTCTAGAAATTGAAAAGGGCAAAGATATCTCTGCCCCTTTCTAAAATGGATTTTTTCTAAGGTTTTGTCTAGTTGCCAAAACCACCCGTTCCTCGAAGCTGATTGGGGGCATCAAGATCGAAGAGCATTTGTAAAGCCTGCATGGCACGGCGACGGGTTTCGATATCCTCTTGGGCGCGGAGCTGTACCATGGGATCGTGCAAAATCTTGTTGATAATGCCGCGAGTCAAGTTTTCGATTACATCTTGGTGTTTATCTGCAAACTCACTGCCCAGACGTGAGAGCGCTTTTTCCATCTCTTGTTCGCGAATCACTTCCATTTTTTGGCGTAGTTTGCTAATCGTAGGTACAGTTTCTAGCGATCGCCACCAAACATCAAACTCTTCTACACATTCTTCCAAGAGAACTTCAGCTTGTAATGCCATTTGTCTGCGACTTTCTTGGTTCTCGGCAACCACAGCCTGCAAATCGTCAACGTTAAAGATATTGACATTCGATAACTCTTTAACATCGTTACTGACATTACGGGGTACAGAGATATCGACCAACATTAAGCCAGAATGATTGTGAATAAACGGCTCTAAATGTTCCTTTGCCACTAAAATCTCTGTGGAAGCAGTGCTGGTAAATACTAGATCGGAAACCGCGACACATTCAAAGAGGCTTTCAGATGTACACACATGAAAATCGACACTTTCGTTGCCATTTCTAAATTGGGCGACGAGTTCCTCTGCTCGCTTTGTAGAGCGATTAATGATCGTAATTTTTTGAGCACCCTTAGACAAAAGATGCTGAACCAGCAAGCGCGACATTTTGCCTGCGCCTAAAATGGAAATGCGTTTATCGACGAGGCTAGATAGCTTAATCTGCGCTAACTCTACCGCAGCAGAACTAATCGATACAGCGCCTGTACCAATTTCTGTTTCAGTACGAACTCGCTTACCTGCTGAGAGTGATTGCTTAAACAGTTGGTTGAGAATGCGTCCAGCCCCATTATGCTGTTGAGCGAGACGATGGGTATGTTTGACCTGAGCGAGAATTTGTCCTTCGCCTAAGACCAAACTATCTAAACCCGAGGCAACACGCATCAAATGCATCACGGCATCTTGGCGTAGCAAAATAAATAAATAGCGACGTAAAAACTGTAGCGGTAACTGGCTAAATTCTGACAAAAACTGCGTGATTTCTCGAATGCCACCCTCAGTTTCGCGCGTCACAACATACAACTCTAGGCGGTTACAAGTGCTGAGAATAGCGGCTTCTTCAATATGAGGATAGCTCATGAGTTGGGCGGTCGCTGCTTCCACCCTTGCTTCTGGAATGCTCAGCTTCTCCCGTACTTCTACCGTCGCCGTTTTGTGACTTAAGCCAACAACAGCAATATTCATAACTTACTTAAAATTAAATTTAAATGGTTTTGATTAGAAAATAAAATAATTGATTGTCTATGTTGTTCTTCAGTGGTATTTCAACCAATGCTGAACTTACTTTGCGTTACAAGCGATCGGGGTTTGACTTTTGCCCGATCGCTTGTAAGCGATCGCTTAAAAACTATGTACTAGTTCAAGCTGATGGTGCGAGGGTTGTTATTCATGTGAATGGTGTCCACAAATCTCACAGTCTTAGATTGACTAGAAATAATCAGAGATTCAGTTCTGGCACCACCACCAAAGAAGCGAACGCCTTCCATCAAAGTACCCGATGTGATACCGCAAGCGGCGAATAGGACGTTCTCGCCTGAAGCTAGTTCGTTGGCGTTATAGACCTTATCAGGATCGGTGATACCCATGGATTGCAGACGAGCGATATTGCTTTCTTTGCTTTCACCGATTAAGCCAGTTTTGACGATCGCTGGATCGTAGATCAGTTGACCTTGGAAATGTCCGCCAACGCAACGTAGAGCAGCAGCCGAAATTACACCTTCTGGTGCAGCGCCAATACCCATCAGGGCATGAATGTTTGTACCTGCAAAGGCACAGGAAATTGCCGCAGAGACATCACCATCACTGATCAAGCGGACTCTTGCCCCAGCTTGTCTGATTTCAGCAATGAGTCCATCGTGACGAGGACGATCCATCACCACGACGACTAACTCTTCGATCGCCCGATCCATACACTCAGACAAGATCTTAAGATTTTGGGTAGGCGTATTGCGAATATCCACATGACCCGCAGCAACCGCAGGGGCAGCTAACTTATTCATGTAAAAGTCAGGAGCAGCGAACAAGCCACCTTTTTCAGAAATTGCCAACACTGCCATAGAGCCATTTTGACCGTAGGCAACGAGGTTTGTGCCTTCACAGGGGTCAACCGCGATATCAATTTCTTGGAGTTCTTCGATGGTGCAGAACTCACTTGCATTAGGCTGGGTACAGATCCCTACTTCTTCGCCAATGTAGAGCATGGGAGCATCATCACGCTCGCCTTCACCGATTACGATTCGTCCACGCATATGAATTTTGTTCATGCGATCGCGCATTGCTTCGACTGCAACCTCGTCAGCCGTATTTTTTTCACCTTTTCCCATCCACTTAGCGGATGCGATCGCAGCCTGTTCGACGACCTCGATAATTTCAAGGCTGATTGTGTTATCCATGCGTAGAATCCCTTTTCCTTAAATATTTCAGAGCTTTAAAGTTTTCAACAAAATAGTTGCGATCTCACAACTTCAGTCTCTAGTTTACAAGCGAGACTGTCCCCAAACATGACTGAAATCAGAGTTACAAATGTTAAGTTTTGTCGAGAATGGTGCGATCGCACAAAAGTTAGGAGATGCAAACTTATCGATAAAATCATTGATGGTTAAGAAAGGCTTAACTGGTACGATTAAGCTATGGGCATTATGTTTCCTCTATTGTGAGTCCTTGATTCAGTACTATCACTATGCTGCCAAAGCCTTTTTTAAGTTTCGACGATCGACCAGACAGACCCGAAGAAGCTTGCGGTGTCTTTGGCGTATTTGCCCCAGAAGCTGATGTAGCAAACCTTGTCTATTTTGGTTTGTATGCCCTCCAGCATCGCGGTCAAGAATCAGCAGGGATTATTTCCTTTGATACCCAAAAAGCCGACCCGCTTGTAGCCCATGTTTATAAAGCGATGGGGTTAGTTTCACAGGTATTTGATGAAAAAATTTTGGCGGGTTTGACGGGCTCGATTGCGATCGGGCACACGCGTTACTCCACCACGGGGTCGAGTAAAATTGCCAACGCTCAGCCCTTGGTGGTTAAAACAGACCTAGGCGATTTTGCCTTGGCGCATAATGGCAACTTGGTCAATGCCACCGAGCTTAGAGGCGAGCTATTGGCGCAAGGTCATGCCCTAGAGTCCTCTTCTGATTCAGAGGGGATTGCCTTTGCCGTAGCCGAAGCAATCAACGAAGGTCTAGGTTGGGTTGACGGCATTATTAAGGCTTTGCGGCGATGTCAAGGTGCATTTAGTTTAGTTATGGCGACATCGGAAGCGATCGCGGGGGCTAGAGATGGCTATGGAGTTCGCCCTTTGGTCATTGGGGTCATGCCAGATGGCAGTTATGTCTTGTCCTCTGAAACCTGCGGACTAGACATTATTGGTGCTGATTATGTGCGAGAGGTTAACCCCGGTGAGTTGGTTTGGATCGATCGCACGGGTCTGCATTCCCATCAGTGGCTGGATGAGCCACTACCAAAGCTCTGCGTATTTGAGATGATCTACTTTGCTCGTCCCGATAGCGTCATGCACGGAGAGAGCCTCTATACCTACCGCAAGCAGCTAGGTAGAATTTTGGCAAAAGAGTCACCAGTAGAGGCAGATCTAGTGATTGGCGTGCCTGACTCGGGTGTACCCGCAGCGATCGGTTTTTCAGAAGCTTCGGGCATTCCCTATGGTGAGGGTCTAATTAAAAATCGTTATGTTGGGCGCACGTTTATTCAGCCGACCCAAATGATGCGCGAGTCTGGCATTCGCATGAAACTCAACCCGCTTAAAAGCGAACTGCTAGATAAGCGAGTTGTGGTAATTGATGATTCGATCGTGCGGGGCACGACTAGCCGCAAAATTGTTAGGGCTTTAAAAGAAGCGGGTGCGATCGAAGTTCACATGCGAATTTCTTCGCCCCCTGTAACACATCCTTGCTTTTATGGCATTGACACAGACTCACAGGATCATCTCATTGGAGCAACAAAATCTGTCGAAGAAATCGGTAAAATAATTGAGGTGGATAGCTTGGCTTATCTCACGAAAGACTCTATGCTACAAGCAACCGAGACAGATACAAATCACTTTTGTACGGCTTGCTTTACTGGTGACTACCCCATAGCTGTACCAGATAAACTCAAAAACTCTAAACTCATCCACGAAAAAACAGCACCATGACTAAGATCCTGTTTCATCTAGCATTTCCTGTAACAGATATCGCAAGTACTAAGGCTTTTTATGTTGACGGACTGGGCTGTTTAGCAGGGCGCGAAACTCCTAACTCGATCATTTTGAGTCTTTACGGTCATCAACTTGTTGCCCATGTTGTGGATGAACCTTTGAGTGACCAAGCTGGCATATATCCTCGTCATTTTGGTTTAGTCTTTCACTCTGAGAGTAACTGGATGGCTCTGCTAGAGCAGGTACAAGAAAGGCGGCTAAAGTTTTATCAAAAGCCTAAGGTTCGCTTTACTGATACGCCTCTGGAGCACCGTACTTTCTTCTTAACCGATCCTTCGGGGAATGTTTTGGAGTTTAAACACTACAAGTTTGAGTCCGCAATTTTTGGCGAAACTGAGTATCACCAAATTGGCGACGTTCCCACCCAAAGGCAGGCGTTTGAAAACACGCTTGCCCTAAGCGAAGCTTAGTTAGTTTTTTCCCTTTATAATCTACTTCTTCTATACCAATGCCAAATCGTTTACGCCTTTCTATTCCTCTTCTAAGTTTCAGCTTACTGATGGCTGTAGGATGTACACCTAACACGCCTACTCCCGTTGCTCAAACACCTACCACTCAGGCTTCTGCGCCAACAGCCTCACCCTCAGCAACACCAACAACTTCACCCTCGGCAGCACCAACAGCCTCACCCTCAGCAACACCAACAACTTCACCCTCGGCAACACCCAAGGGAGAAGAAAATACATCAAAACCCAAAAATGACTACGGTGAAGCTTTTGTCAAGAGCTATATGGATAGCTGTGTAGAGTCGTCGGGTGGTAAGGTGGATTATTGCAAATGCACTATCAATAAAATTCAGGACAAATACACCTTAGACGAGTTCGTTAAGATGAGCCAAGAGCTAACCCCTGGGAAGGAGCCACCCCCTAAATTTATGGAGATCGTGCAGGCTTGTGCAAAACAATAGCTATCAATCAGAAAGCTGAGTTCGGCTTAAAGTAATAAGTAATAAAAAAGGGACAAAACATAGTCCCTTTTTTATTAGCAAAAGTCCATTGCGATGGACTTTTTGTTTAAAAGGAGCGATCGCTCCATACCCAGATCGCTGAAACCCATCAAAAACTCCATGCTACTAAAAAGGAACCCGCAATATACGCGAAGGCTTCCACTAGACCTGCACCGAGATTGGGAACTTCTTGACGCACAATTTCATCAGAGATTTTTACCCCAGGCACGAGGATGAGGTCAGCTAGCCAACGAATCCCCACGAGTAGCATTAACCCAAAAGGTAGGGCTAATGCATAGATTGTAAAACTGACTGCCCAATTCTCAAACTCTGGCAAGAAAGCGACGCGAATCACATTGCCTACGGCAATCAACAGCCCCGCAAACGCAACACCCGCCGCAGGGTTATTCCGCTTTTGAATTTCACCAAATACATCGTAAGCTGCAATGCGTGGGTAGGCTAGACTCGCCAAAATCAGAGCTGCCAAGCCCAAGAGCCAACAGACCAAACTCACCCATACTGTGCCAGTGGTTCCAGCGATCGCACTGCTCAAAATTAAGCCACTGGCAACATGACAACCTGCTTCTAAAGAAGCCGCGCCCAGATTATGTTCTTCTTCAATTTCTCTGGCGCAGTCACAACGTCGCAAGATCGCACGATCGCATACCCATGCACTGCCTAACATCATCAAAATCGTCATAACGCCATAGCCAACGAGGTTTAACAGGATATCAAGCCATCCAGAGGCAAACTTAAACCGTTCGAGCACGCCGCCAAGGGCAATAATGATGCCTAGGTAATAGCCCACCAAAGCGATCGCCACCGCCACGTTATCCCGCACAAATAGCTGCAGATTTAACTCCATCCGCCGAAATAGTTGCTGGTAAGCGAACTGCCCCACCCAAAACAGCGCAAAACCAAGCAGGATCTCGGTTAGTACAAGAGGGACGCGACTTAGTTCTTGCCAGACTCTTTCCATGCGGCACTACTCCAGAGTTTCTAACTTATTTAATAATCCTATGATTGTATCGGCTAGGCGATCGTAGAAAAAATAATCCTGTGCCCCAATTGTGTTGGCGACGGTGCCGCCAAATTGCCGCTTAAATTGAGAAAATTTGGCGTAATTATGATTTGGGTCAGAACTATAGCCATAAAAGTCATAAACCTTGCAGCCTCTCTGTTTCGCTCTCTGCATAGCTGCCCAATGTAAGGCATAACTCGACATCACCTGCGAATTCTTATCCGTGCGCCCACCATAAAGATAGGTGCAGCGATCGCCCCAATAAATGACCAGAATCGCTGTCAGCACTTCTCCTTGCCACTGAGCCAAACCAATTTCTGCCATATTCTCGCGAAATAAAGTCTGACAAAGATTGATAAAAAAGCCAAAAGGTTCGCCATAAAATTCCTGCCGCTCTACGGTTTCACAAAACAGGTTGTAAAATAACGCGATCGCTTGTTCGTCCTTGGTGAATTCTGTCTTAACCCCATGTCGTTGACTCAGTCGCAGGTTATAGCGCCCTTTAGGTTTCATCGCAGCCAGCATTTGGTCAGAAGTAGGTTGCAGATCGATTAAGAGCGTTTCTTTGGGCATCAGATCCGCAGGCGATCGCACAAAATTCTTAGGGAACCAAGCTGGTTTCTCGCTCCATAATGGTTCTATGCGTACAGCGATCGCACCATAGGACTCGGTCAACTGCTCCGCAAGTTTTAGAAATAACTCCATCCCCGACGCAGCAAACTCTGGCAAAAACAGCGGGCCCCCTGTAGCAATTAACAAACTAGATTGGGATCGCTGGGCATAGAGATGCAGAATACAACCACCCACTAGATTTTTAACTTCTGCATGGGATAACG
This sequence comes from Tumidithrix elongata BACA0141, assembly GCF_036349135.1. Lineage (NCBI taxonomy): Bacteria > Bacillati > Cyanobacteriota > Cyanophyceae > Pseudanabaenales > Pseudanabaenaceae > Tumidithrix > Tumidithrix elongata. The sequence continues at coordinate 9,664 of NZ_JAZBJZ010000112.1, read as the reverse complement.
AAGATGATAATGGAGAACTTTCTTCTGATAACTGACGACTAAAAAGCCCATAACGAAACGTCTTATAACCTTCTAGTTCTCGAAAGTTTGCCCAAGCCCAAGACTGCATAAAACAGCCATTCGCATGGGATTTGACAAAGTCATCCCAAAGGTAGCGATCGCTTTCGATTAAAGGCTCAAAATACAACAAATTCTTTTCTTATGAATTTTCTTCCCCAGCAAGACAAATGAGCCAAATTACACCACCCATGGTTAAAAATAGACCCAGTAGACCAAGGCTCATATCATCGCCATTACTGGAGCCGCCCGACCCACCATAATAAGTTCCTTTAGCAAACACAGAGTCAGGGGCGATTACGTTGGCTACCAATAAGGTCACACTAAGGGCAGCGATCAATTTAGCGATCGTACCGGGAACTGTAGAGGACTCTTGCGCAGTAGTTTGCGGTTCCCAACGTTGAAATTCCTGCATATCACGCTTGAATTCTGACGAGGTTTCCGAATCTAATGCTTGCAACTTGGTGAGAAGTTGGTTTAAGTCATTGCGAATATGGCTGGGCAAAGCTTTCCCACGTTCCAAAATCTTCTGGAGTAAGCGAGGTAAATCGATTTGGGCGATCAGTTGCTGCGTTGCCTGTAGCCAAGATGCTGTCATCTTAGGCGTGTGGTAAGGATGTTGAGAGGGCAACAGCGAAGGTAAAAGCGATCGCATCGCAGGATGAGAGGATTCCATTTGTGTCAGCCAACGCCTTGCCAAGGACTCTAGTTTAAGCGGATCGGCACTTGACTCGGAATTTAGCGATCGCATCAAGCTCTGCGTCGCAAGGGTTAATTCATCAAGCTCTGAAATGGCTAAAAAATCCAATAATTCCGATTGAACTTCTCGCTCTGGTGGCAGATGGGATTCTATCTCTAGAGTTAGAGGATTGAGCAAATAGTAAGACAGTTGAGGATTCTCGAGGCTATGAATTGAGACATGGGTACGTTGAGATGCGATCGCTTTATCAAAGACAAAGGTAGCCAATAAATTCTCAAGTGTTAAGGCTCTTAGATCGGATGGGAATTCAAGGCTGAGGATTTCAGATCTAGCGATCGGCTGATTGGCAGCAGCAAGCAAGAAACCCCAATCGCCCAAACCTTGCCGATGGAAAGAAGGAATGGAGATCGCCATCGGTTTAGGCTGTAACCCCGCACTCCACATGGTTTGATAGAGGCACCAAAAGCCTAAGGTTTTACGCTCAGGTGAAACAGCATTCTCAGCGACGATGCCTTGGGGATGGAGAACTTGGCGGACAAGCTCAAACCATTCTTTACTTTTGACTCTTGTCTCAGCGTCAGAACTAGGGTAGGTAAAGTCACAGATCGCCACATGGTAGAGATCGTGGGATGGAGCATTTGTAACGATATTCTCTAAAAACTCAAAGGCATCCTGCGAGTGAGTAGTCACTTTGAGGTTTGTTAAACTATTGTGATTAAAAGCCGAGAATACCGTCCTGCCCAATTCCAAAACATCAGGGTTGTAGTCCACCAAATCAATGTGGCTCACTCCTGGAAATCTCAGCACATCCCTCGCCGCTAAGCCATCGCCCCCACCACAAATCAACACACGTAAAGGCACTTGAGGAAATCGTTTGACTGCCAAAGCGATCGCAGGAATCACCAAATATTCATGATAAATCTGCTCGTCTTCGGTATGAAACTGCAATTCCCCATTGATATAAAAGGCAAGTCCATTCGGGCAATGTTCGATAAATAACGAAGCTGGCATGCCTTACCAACCTCCAAATAGCATGAGACAAATGCCCAAGATCGTCAAAGACCAAGCGGCAACCCATTGCCAAGTCTTTTTGGGTTTGCTCCGTTTTGGCGTCGAAGCCATTGCATAACGCATGGAATTAATAGATCGCTCTGAGTCTTCAATCTCTGAAAAATCGCTCGGATCGACTTTTTTGGTGGAGTAAACATATAACCCGCCATCCTCCCAAGCTTCGATCGCCAGATTCCAGAGGTGATCGCTGTCCCAATAGTCCCAAGTCGTACGTGAGGTTTCCCCCTTCTCGCCCCCGACGTAAGTCCCGGTGGTCTTAGACTCAAAAAAGTAGTCTCGACCGAGAGCCCTTAGTCTTTCATGGGGGTGCTCGCCCTCGCGCATCGATCGCCACAAACTAAATTTCAGATTGTCCCCAGGATGTTCGCTGGCTACCTGTTCGATTTTAATTTCTTGGGAAAAGTACCAATTTACAGAGGTATCAGGATTGGCAGGATCGACTTCTCGTAGTAAGTAATAGCTGGTATTACCACCAGAGCTGAGTTCCCATTCTTCAGTCTCGTAGCCCTCTGGATCGGTATAGGTACTGTAATCGAGTACATCCCACTGGACACCACCCCCATAGGTGACGCGATCGCCTGGTCGCAGCCGACGCAATTGAGCTTGAGTGAAAAGGCTAGGCATAAAAATTTGCCCTACTAAAATCTAGATACCTAGTATCTCATGGGAGTATCTCATGGGATAATTGCTTGCTTTAAAAATAAAATCGCTCGAGATGTTTAATTAACAAGAGTTTACTTCATACAATCATTTATCTCAAAAGCCCAAAAGTTTTTGGTAAAGTATTTAGCTGTAAAATATAAAGTATCCCTTCGGCATCAGCAACATCCATGCCCTTGTAACGTCGGTTTAGGTATGCTGATTTGCGCCTGAGTTTTTCAACTACAGTAGCCATTTCGGGGATAGCTGGGCTACACGGGGGGGGAATAGGATAGCCCTATAAATAAGTTAGCGGAATCCCAGAAAATCTGCAAGAGAAATATGGAGAAAACTTGGATTTGTTGCAAAACTTTACACTAATTGTTTCAATAACGAGTCTTTTATGTATTTTATGGGCGTATATCCTTGTAATTTCACAAAAATCACGAATTCACTTGTTTTGCCTGTCCTGCTGGAAGATCTCTATTTGAACCGTCCATAGTTAATGAATGCCCCGTCGCTAAAGGACGAGATATCAAATTTAAATTTTTCTTGTCTAGTGATTAGTGCCTTTTAGGGCAAAGAATCTAACGAGATATAAAAGATTATGAGGTGTCATATCAAGAGATGATGACATTCGGAACTAAGTATGCTTCAAATCGAAGAATGTCCTAATTAAACCGCTATCATGAATGCTTGTCAGCTTTTAACTTGATTATGACCGCCCCAATAAGTATTTTAATGTGTTCCCCCGATCACTACGATGTCGATTATGTGATCAATCCTTGGATGGAAGGGAACGTACATCGTTCTAGTCGCGATCGCGCTGCCTCTCAATGGGAAGGACTCTACCGCATCCTCAAAGACTTAGCCGTAGTGGACTTAGTAAAGCCTCAGAAAGGCTGGCCCGACATGGTATTTACCGCAAATGCAGGACTGGTTTTAGGAGATAAGGTCGTCCTCAGTCGTTTCTTTCACAAAGAGCGGCAGGGTGAAGAGCCCTACTTTAAGGAATGGTTTGAGTCTAAAGGATATGAAGTCTTTGAATTGCCCAAGGATCTGCCCTTTGAGGGCGCAGGTGATGCTCTCCTCGATCGCGAGGGACGCTGGCTTTGGGCAGGCTATGGATTTCGCTCTGAACTTGATTCCCATCCTTACTTAGCAAAATGGCTAGATATCGAAGTGTTATCCCTCCGTTTGATGGATAATCGCTTTTATCACCTAGATACTTGCTTTTGCCCCTTACTAGATGGATATCTACTCTATTATCCACCTGCCTTTGACTCATATTCCAATCGGTTGATTGAGATGCGCGTGCCCGAACACAAACGCATTGCGATCGAAGAAGCCGATGCGATTACCTTTTCCTGCAATGCTGTGAATGTCGATCGCACGGTCGTCATGAATAAAGCGAGCGATCCGCTTAAAAAGAGATTGGAAGCCTGTGGATTTACGGTAGTCGAAACCCCACTCACAGAGTTTCTGAAAGCGGGTGGTGCTGCGAAATGCTTGACCTTACGAGTGACAGAACCGCTTGCACCTTTGCACACCGAGCAGATTGGCGTGGAATCGCGTACCATTGAACTGAACGGACATTTGCTAGATTCGGGTATTGTCAATCGCGCGTTAGATCTTGTCAACGAAGGTGGCGGCAGTTTCCAAGTTTTAGAATTCAACCTCGGCACGCAAAAACAAAGTACTTCACAGGCAAAAATTCGGGTTTCTGCACCTTCCCATGATGTCATGTCTTCGATCATGAGTCAGTTGATCGACATGGGGGCCGTATTGCCTGAAGTGGAAGTCTGCGATGCGCTTTTAGAGCCTGTTATCCAAGCAGGTGTTGCTCCTGACGACTTCTATGTTTCTACAATTTATCCTACGGAAGTTCGGGTAGGCTCTGAGTGGATTCGATGCGAGCAGCAGCGCATGGATGGCGCGATCGCTGTAACCACAAAAGATGGTAAACCAACAGCAACCTGTAAGCTTCTAAGGGATTTGGAAGTTGGTGAAAAGGTGGTGGTTGGCGTTGATGGTATTCGTACGGCTCACAAAAAGGAACCTCGCGATAATTTGCAAAAAGAGTTCTCGTTTATGGGTGCAGGGGTCTCCAGTGAGAGACGCGTCGAACTGATCGTCGAGCAAATTGCTTGGGAATTGCGCCAGATTCGCGATCGGGGCGGCAAGGTCGTCGTCTCCAGTGGGCCAGTAATCGTACATACAGGCGGCGCACCCCATCTTGCCTATTTGATCCGTGAGGGCTACGTACAGTCTTTATTGGGTGGCAACGCGATCGCAGTTCATGACATCGAACAATCGACCATGGGAACTTCCTTAGGTGTAGACTTGCAACGTGGCATTAGCGTGCGTGGTGGTCATCGCCATCATTTGAAGGTAATTAATATGGTGCGTCGCTATGGCAGCATTCAAAAGGCCGTTGAGGCAGGTGCGATCAAGTCTGGTGTGATGTATGAATGCGTCACCCATAATATTCCCTTTGTACTTGCAGGTTCCATTCGCGATGATGGGCCTTTACCAGACACAGAGATGGATTTGATTAAAGCCCAGCAAAAATATGCCGAGCAGATTCGCGAAGCCGATATGATTTTGATGCTCTCATCCATGTTGCACTCGATTGGAGTCGGTAACATGACGCCTGCTGGGGTCAAGATGGTGTGCGTGGACATTAATCCTGCCGTGGTAACGAAGCTCAGCGATCGCGGCTCTGTAGAGTCTGTAGGTGTGGTCACAGATGTGGGTTTATTCTTGAGTTTGTTAGTGCAACAGCTAAAGAAATTGGTAAGTCCAATTTCTCAAGTGGGTGCTTAGTCTCGGATATTTGCTCGCGAGAGTTCTAGCTATAGTACGCTGGTAGGGGTGCTGCCCCTACCAGCGTATTTACAGGAATCGTAGGATGGTCGCATCTATCCCAGAACAAGAGTTGCTAGAATGTCATAGATTCTTTAAAATTTAGATAACGCTCATGCAAGACCAGTTACAAACTGCGATCGCCCCCTACTGCAAGTCTGTTGATTACTTAGAAGTACGTTTAGAGCAAAGCGAGTCAACTAGTATTTCCTTTCAGGGCGCATCACTTCATGCCGTCGATCGCAATTTTGGCTTAGCTGGCGGTATTCGGGCCTGTCATAAGGGTGGGTGGAGTTTTGTAACCTTTAACGATATTTCCGATCTCAGCGATCGCATTGAGGCGGCAATTTCGCAAGCCAAGTTGATTGGCAATGCCCAGACCGAACTCGCGCAGGTCACACCGATCCAGGCTGAGGTAAAGGTAAATATTGGCAACGATCCGCGTGGGATCTCGCTCACGCGCAAACGGGAGATCTTAGAGCGTTACAACCAAATGCTATTAGATTTCGATCCTCGCATTCAAACTACGCGGACGGGCTATCGCGATCGCTTTGGTACGACCTATTTTGTTAACTCGCGCGGCAGTGCGATCGCCCAAGAACGCTTAGATGTATCGGGTAGCTTTGGCGTAATTGCCCGAAATAACGGCACGGTACGTCAAGGATTTGACTCGGCGCATTCTCGGACAGATTTTGATATTATGCAGTCCCTCGATCGCATGGTGCTGGAGACCGCTGAGCGGGCAGTGCGGCAGTTAGAGGCACAACCCCTCAAAGGTGGGCAATATAGCGTCATTCTCGATCCCTATCTTGCTGGGGTATTCATTCACGAGGCTTTTGGTCATCTCTCCGAGGCAGATTTTGTCTATGAAAATCCTCGCATGCAGGAATTACTTACGCTTGGCAAATCGATCGCCATTCCCGAATTAAATGTGGTGGATGATGCTACGATTCCCGATCTGCCCGGTAGTATGGTTTATGACGATGAGGGCGTACCAACCCAGCGCAAATATCTGATTAAGGATGGCATTCTCAACCAACGCATGCACAGCCTAGAAACCGCTGGGAAGTTGCACGAGCAGCCAACGGGCAATGCCAGAGCCTTGACAGCTTCTTTTCCGCCGATTGTGAGAATGACGAATACGGCGATCGAGCCAGGCAGCCAGACCTTCGAGCAAATGCTGAGTGGTGTGGATGAAGGCGTCTATGCCGTGCGTATGTTGGGCGGACAGACCAACGGCGAGATGTTTACCTTTGCGGCAGCGGAAGGTTACATGATTCGCGATGGCAAATTGGCGGAACCTGTGAGCGATGTCACCCTCAGCGGCAATGTGTTTCAAACCTTAAAGGATATCGATGCGATCGCTTCCGATGCCGTTTACAGAAATGGTGGTTGTGGCAAAGGCGGTCAGTCTGGTCTGCCCGTAAGCGTAGGTGGCCCCCACGTCAGGATTCGTAATGTGGTTGTGGGAGGGCGATAGCTGGTTCTTTAAAGAAATTTATGACACAATAAACTCAACCGTATTACCCCAAAAAGCTATGGTTAGCCTTCGCTACGATCATTGGCATCGGTTGCCTACGGCTGAGGAACTGCCCGACTCAGACGAAACTCCTGTGGATAATGAGCTCCAAAATGACATTCCAAATTTTATCCTCAGTATGCTGCGGCTAGCTTGGGCTAATCGCCAAGATTGGTTTTTTGGTGTAGATATGGGGATTTACTATCACCCCAATGAAGTTGCGATCGTGCCTGATGGCTTTCTTGCTTTAGGGGTAGAGAGGAGAAAAAGCGAGAGAGGTCGATTGAGCTATGTACTATGGGAAGAGCAAGATGTCATTCCTTTATTGGCGTTAGAGGTAGTATCGCAAAAATATAATGGTGAGTATGAAGGAAAGTTAGAAACTTATCAATCGCTTGGGATTCTCTACTACGTTATCTATAATCCTCTGACGACAGGACGAAAGAGATCCTATAAAGGTCGCCAGCCACTTGAGGTATACAAGTTGAAGTCTGGTAAATATGAATTACTATCTCCATCTATACAAGGCAAGGAAACTTCCATTGTATGGATGCCTGAAATCGGTTTTGGTGTTGGCTGTGAGATGGGAACGCATGGCGATTGGAACCGTGAATGGTTATATTTGTACGATGAGGTCGGAAATCGGTATTTAACACCCGAAGAAATGGCTGAACATGAGCAGCAACGTGCAAATCGTTTAGCAGAAATGGCTGAACATGAGCGTCAACGTGCAAATCGTTTAGCAGAATATTTACGTTCTATTGACATCGATCCAGATCGTATCTAGAGAGAGACCTCTCCCTTCATGACCATCTCGCCTGTGGGTTCGGGACTGGTGGCTGAGGGTTCCACGGTGATCACTACAGCATTCGTACCCATGAGAAATTCGCCTAAGGGAACTTTGACAAATACCTTTCCCGATGCATCGGCTTGGAAGTTACCACAGTCCATCTTTTTACCATTGACTATCGACCAGAGTCGGTACATTTTACCTGTGGGCAAAGGCGGCAAATTTTGAATTGTCAGTAAGGCAGAATTTCCCTGAGGCACAATCACCAAACTGCCCGAAGCGGTGGGGGTCGCGCCCATGCCTTTGAGCGAGAGCAGGCGATTATTCGGTTGAGGCAAGAGCGCCACCATGTTGCGATAACTAGACAGCTCTGCCTGGGCGATCGCGAGTTCTTGGCGGAGACGATAGGCATCAAAGCTCAAGCCAGCAAAGCCGATCGCAGCGAGTGTAGCGATCGCACCCAGCCATATTTTCGGTTGTCGCCATAGGGGTAAAACGGAATTCACCGATGGGTTTGGCGATGGGTTCACTGTTAAACTAGCAGGAGAATTCACGGGCGAATTTGATAATGCACTATCTGAAGCAGCTTCAAGATTCATCTCAGCTTGGGCTTGTCCTAAAATCCGCGATCGCAGATCGAACTCGGGAGTGGTTTCAGGTAAAGCATGAGGCAGTAGGGATAGGGTTTCTTGCAAGCGATCGACTTCGAGCTGGAACTCAGGGCGATCGCTCAAGAGCTGGAGTACGCTCTCTACCTCATAGGGTGTTAAATCGCCTAGTACGTACCCCGCCAGAAGTTCCTGCATTGCTTCAGGCTGTTCCCTCCCTGTCATTTCTATTCCCCCACATCCTTTAAGATTTTTCTCAGCCCTAATAATCCCTGTCTAGCCCATGATTTGATCGTTCCTAGAGGGATTTCTAAATTCTTGGCGATTTCTGATTGACTCTGCCCTTCGTAATATGCCATCTCTAACACCTGTCGATGCTTGTCGGGTAATGTTTGCAGGGCTTCGCGCACGAGTCCTGATATTTCGGTAGTTGTCACGTTTTCCATAGGACGATCGGGGCTTTGGTCTGAAACGAGATGGCTCCATTTTTGCAAGGATTGTTGCTGCGATCGCATTTTGCGAATGCGATCGATCGCTCTCGATCTGGTTAAAATCATCAAAAACGTGTACATAGATCCTCGCTTGGCATCGTAACTACAATTACGAGTCAAAGATAAAAATACGTCTTGGGTCAGATCTTCTGCTTCTTGCTTGTTGCCCAAAATTCGCAAAGCTAACCGATAAACCAAGGCTCCATAGCGATCGTAGAATATACCCAGTGCGTCTAGGTTTCCTGCGCGGAGAGATTGGAATACGTCTATGTCTGTTTGGCTAGATAGTGTCATCCTAGAGTAAAGGCATAAACGATGTAGGGGTTTAGCTCTGCTAGATGCTAAATCAAATCCTAGTCTTGGTCAAATTTTTCTCCTTATATTTTAAAGTTTACAGCAGGTCGCTCTTCAAATAACTATCCTGAAGTTACCTGTGGCGAAAATGCGCTTTATTCTTTATTTGTTGTGGGCGTCAGATGCCACTATTTATGCGCGTATAGTTAGTACGAGCCGATATGCTCTTTGGATGAAGGAAATATAAACGTTTAGACCACTCAGTTTTTTCAGCCCATCAAAATTTCTGGATTGGTTGTCAGATCTTTGAAGAAGCAACAGCAAGGTCACTTGCAAGCAGAACTAGAAGTACTTTGAGAATTGACTAAAGAAGGCTCGAGACAGAGAACATCTTTGGAAATTGGTATAATCCTGAAGTTTTCTTAAGTTCTATTGGACAGATTCATACAGTTACGGATTAAAGTTCCATTACTGACTACGTTAGTTGCGCTCATCGCATCGCTCGTTCTCGCATTATTTTCTTATTCAAATGCACTGCAATCGATTGAGAATACACAACAGCAAGAACTAAAAACGACCTTAGTACAGGACAAAACCTTGCAATAAAGACAGAAGAGGGGTTTCATAGGA
>NZ_JAZBJZ010000111.1:0-18356 GCF_036349135.1 Tumidithrix elongata BACA0141 | reverse complement strand
TAGGATGGTTCACACATTGCTGTTACTGTACCTCACTAGACTAGGAAATGCTATAAGCTCAATTCGCTACTGATAGTTGCAAGTGGGCTAATATACAGATATTTGCAAACTATCAACTGCTCACTGTTAAATACCATGAAAGCAATTGAAGCTACAGCAACATCTGAAGATGATGAAGTTCCTTATGAAACACCTACTGAAACAGTTATTGAAGGTATTCGTCAAGGCTTACGCGAAGCATTAACTGGAAAAACCATACCACTCTCAGAAATGTGGGAAGGCATTGATGCAGATTGAACCATCACCAAATCCGATTTCTCAGATGTTAGCAATGAAGTAATAGAACAAGCGATCGCACAATACGAGCAAGATCTTTAAATCTATAAAAGCTGCTCCTGAAATAAAAATGAAGCTATACTGCAAGTAGCGATCGCATTGCCAACTGCCAACTGTCCACTGTCCACTGCCAACTATCAACTGCCAACTATCAACTGTCCACTGCCAACTATCAACTGCCAACTATCAACTGCTCAATGAACGAAGCCGAAACCCGTGCCGAACTCATCGATCCTGCCCTCAAAGCCGCAGGTTGGGGCATCGTCGCTGACAGTCGCATTGGTCGAGAAGTCGCCATCACCCTTGGTCGTTTAGTGGGGAATGGTAAACGCGCCAACCCCGAATATGCCGATTATGTCCTGATGTATCGCGGTGAAAAACTCGCCACGATCGAAGCCAAAAAACGCGACTTACCCGACACCGAGGGCTTAGGACAAGCCAAAAAATACGCCGCCAAATTACAGACCCGATTTGCCTACTCCACAAACGGCATCGGCATCTATCAAGTCAATATGCTCACAGGCGCAGAAGCCTACATCAGCCAATACCCAACCCCTGACGAACTTTGGGAAGCCACATTTAGCGAAGCCAATCAATGGCGCGATCGCTTTGCGGCAGTTCCCTTTGAGGACATGAGCGGCACTAGAGAAGCTCGGTATTATCAACACAACGCCGTTAAGCATGTTTTAGAAGCGATCGCCCAAGACAAAAACCGCATTCTCTTAACAATGGCAACGGGCACAGGCAAAACCTTCGTCGCCTTCCAACTCGCATGGAAACTGTTCCAAAGCCGCTGGAACCTCAGCCACAATCCCACCCACCGACCTCGAATTCTCTTCCTCGCCGATCGCAATATTCTCGCCAACCAAGCCTATAACGACTTTTCCGCCTTTCCCGATGATGCCCTAGTTCGCATCGACCCCGAAACCATTCGCAAGAAAGGACGAGTTCCTAAAAACGGCAGCGTCTTCTTCACCATCTTCCAAACCTTCATGACAGGACAAGACGAAGAAGGCAATCCTACTCCAAAATTTAGCGACTATCCCCCCGACTTCTTTGACTTTATCATCATCGATGAATGTCACCGAGGTGGAGCCAGAGACGAAAGCACATGGCGCGGCATCCTCGAATATTTTGCCCCCGCCGTTCAACTCGGACTCACCGCTACCCCAAAACGCGACCAAAATGCCGATACCTATGCCTATTTTGGCGATCCAGTCTATACTTACGCCCTCAAAGATGGCATTAACGACGGCTTCTTAACGCCCTTCAAAGTCAGGCAAATCGAAACCACCCTCGATGAATATATCTACAGCAGCGAAGATGAATTGATCGAAGGCGCAATAGATCAAGCCAAAATCTATACCGAATCTGAGTTTAATCGCATCATCGAAATCGAAGAGCGCGAAAAGTATAGGGTGCAATTATTTATGGAAGCGATCGCGCAGAATCAAAAGACCCTAGTATTTTGCGCCAACCAACCCCATGCCCTCGCTGTTCGTAACCTAATCAACCAAATCAAAATCAGCACCGATCCAAATTATTGTGTCCGTGTCACTGCTGACGATGGCAAAATCGGCGAACAGCACCTCAGTAACTTCCAAGACAACGAAAAAAGCATTCCCACCATTCTTACCACCTCCCAAAAACTTTCCACAGGCGTTAATGCCCGTAACGTTCGTAACATCGTCTTAATGCGTCCGATTAATTCCACGATCGAGTTTAAACAAATCATCGGACGCGGCACAAGGCTATTTGAAGGCAAAGACTACTTCACGATCTACGATTTTGTCAAAGCTTACGAACACTTTAACGACCCCGAATGGGACGGCGAGCCACAAGAACCCGTCATTGTCAAAACCTCAAAAGTACGGGAGGAATCAGGTGAATACAAAGTCACCACTCCCCAAAATGGCAACGAAACCTCAGAAAAATACCGACCTCAAAAAATCAAAATCAAACTCGCTGACGGAACAGAGCGTAACCTCCAACACAAAATGTCCACCAGCTTTTGGAGTCCCGACGGTAAGCCCATGACCGCTACCGAGTTTGTAGAACGTCTCTTTGGCGAAATCCCCGAACTCTTTAAAAACGAAGACGAACTGCGATCGCTCTGGAGTCGCCCCGACACCCGCAAATCTTTACTCGATGGACTTGCCGAAAAAGGCTATGGCAACGAACAACTCACCGAAATTAGCCGTCTAATCGATGCTGAGAAAAGCGACCTGTACGACGTGCTTGCCTATATTGCATATAACACCGAACCGATAAGCCGAAGCGATCGCGTCATGGCTCATAAAGCCTCAATCTTCTCTCGTTATATCGGTAAGCAGCAAGAATTTCTCGACTTTGTTCTAGAGCAATACATCAAAGAAGGCATAGGCGAACTCGATCAATCGAAATTACCGCAACTACTAGAGCTAAAATATCATGCGGTGCGCGACGCGGTAACAGAACTAGGAAATATTCCAACGATTAAGGAAGTGTTCGTCGGATTTCAGAAGTATTTGTATTTGCAGGATAGAGCCGCCTGATTTGTAATACCAATTTAAAGTCTGAGGGTAACAGATCTAGCGTGTTGATAAGAATTATAGTGTCTTGCATTTCCTCTCTGTTGCTATCCGCAATTAAATTGGTATTATTTAGCCAGTTTTAGATGTTTGAGGGTGACGCGATCGCTGGCTTGCTTGTTTGCATCGATTAAATTTTCGGTAGAAAGGTAGAATTATCTCATAAAATCTTAATCGGGACGGTAGATGGCACAGGGAAGATGATTGGCATCGATCGCTACGACAAGATCGATGGGGAGATTCCAGATTTTGGAGCTTTGGGTTAGTGGTGTCATAAAAAGCTCTGGTGGCAGCGATCGCCAGAAATATTGTACGAATTCGAGAATTTCAGCATCGCTCATGCCAGTTTTACCTTGAGCGAGGCGTTGGCGTTCTGCTTCTTGTCGCCATTGCACGCTAAATTCGTAGCTCAGTGGTTTGAGCACGATTAAACTATCCAATTGCTGCCACAAGGGAATGTAGTCATAGAGTCTGGCATTACATTCCAAGGCAAATTCTCGATCTGCTTCAGAGACGAGTGGTGGCATATACTTTGAGAATTTGGAAATTGGTAAGGGATGCACGCCAACAAACCAACCTTCAAACCAGACGATATCTGCCCCCTGATGCGGCAATGGGGAAATGCGATCGCCTGCGCCATTATGGAGTGATTTATCAAAACGGGGGATTTCTATACTCGTTGTGCGATCGCGCAATCGCTCTAAGGTTTTAACCCCAAGCTCAACATCATGGGTACTTGGTGGCCCCCGCCAAATCAGACGCGGATCGCGTTCTCTTAATTGCTGGCGATCGGCATAGGTCTTATAGAGATCGTCCAGCGAGATACTCACACAACTTTTACCTAAAAGCCTCAGGATTCTCTCTAGAATTGCTCCGAGGGTAGTTTTACCAGTGCCCTGTCCGCCTAAAACTCCTTGAATAAACGGACGACCCAAATGCTGAGCGCGATCGGCGAGCCGCATGGCTAAGGGAAGCCATAGGTTCCATAAAGTTTCTAGGAAGTAAGAACCTCGACTAAAATCGAGGACATCTTGACGCAGCAAGTCATATGCGGGCTGGACTAAACGCGATCGCCGTTCTATCTCATGCGCAACATTATGCTGGGTAAGGTCAAAGGCTCTGGCTCTCGCATCGTCACGCAAAATATCCGTTTCTAATTGCTTTTGCTGCCGATCGGTCAGATCGTCACCTGTAGCGAGGTGAAGGAGAATCTCTGAGAGCGAACTGGTGGGGCTTTTAGGGGATGGATCGCCTGCATTCATGCGAGTTTATACAAAACTGGCTATATGCTTAAGTTGCTCTGGGCGTTACTCCAGTAGTTACCATAAAAGAGTAATGCGGTCAGGGAGACTCGAACTCCCACGGTTGCCCACTACCACCTCAAAGTAGCGCGTATACCAATTCCGCCATGACCGCAAACTGAGAAACTGCATAAACAATTTTTCAGCGATTACTATACTACATCAACGATCGCCAGAAATGAACAAAGTCACGCTAGATTGTGAGAAATTATCCATCTCAGGCTCGGTCGCACAGGGCTAAATCTAGTCCCTAGATGCGATCGCAGCCAAATTTAGGCACGCGATCGTCTTGCTGCCCGTAGACATGACCATCATCAGCACCGCTCACTGTCAGCACTTTATCGTTTTTCAATTTAATATCCACGGCATTCATTGCCGAACTATATTTGCCAAGGGCCTTACCATTTAAAAATTCAGAGATGCGTTTGCCTGTTTTGCTGAGCGGCCAGAGCATGACCCGTCCATCATCGCCACCACTGACCAAATAGCAGCCATTCGTACTGAGAGACACCGATCGCACGGGTTTACCCCCATGACCATCTGACCACTGATCGACAATTTCACAATTGCGCGAACCGTTGAGGCAACTACTGAGATTCCAGAGCGTGATGTAGCCTTGGTTGTCGGCAGTAGCCAAAAGATTACGACTAAACCCTGATGTGGCAATACTTTGAATGTAGTCTTCCTGTCCGCCCGGTCTGGGATAGTTCACGGTTTTGACGTTATTCCCAACCCAATTCCATAACACCAACTGGTTAAATCTGCCCGCGATCGCCAAGGTACTGTCATCCTTCCCCACTAAATTGGCATCATAGATGGCAAAATCAAATTGTTGGGTCTGTAAAGGTTGAATCGGATCTTCCGATAAGAAGCTCTGATCGACATCCCATCGCAAGACCAAACCGCTACCATGACTGCTAAACAGATTGCGAGAATCTTGGGTAAACTCTAGCCCAAAGACGCGATCGTCTTTTTTATAGGCAAAGGAACTGCGAGGCTTTTTGCGATCGCTGGTAATTTCCCAAAGTTGAATCTCCCCATTCTCTAAACCAGCCGCCACAAAGTCATTACTCACGGGGCGATAGGTAGCAACTCGAATGGCTTTACCTGCATCTGCCAATACACCTAACTCGACGTTTTCCCAAAGCACGTGAAATCCTGCGGTATTCCATCGTTTAATGGTTTGGTCGTTAGAACTACTGATCGCATTGTTGGACAACCCATTGAACCTAACCGAGGTCACAGCTCCTTTATGCACAAAAAAAGGATTATAGGGGTTGAGCGATGAGAACCAACCCAGCAAAAACAAGATGAGTGCGATCGCCAATGCCAAAAACCAACGAGGTATCACTGGTTTGATCGCCAACTCGACGGTCTGCTGTTCGTCTCGTATATCTGCTCTTCGATCTTGCCAGTTTGCCTTAATTCTAAGGGGAACCTTCTTTACATTACCTACCCAAGGACGAGATTTTTTAATCGTAACGTTCAGAGAGAGTTGGGCATTTTCTAAAGGTTTAACATCAGCTTCGTTGGGCGTAACTTCAAAAGAGCAGCCCTCTCGCCCCCCTCCAAATATCTCAAAACTAACTTTCTGGAGCAAATTACTGGCATTATCAGCATAGAGTGTGTAGATGGCAGGCGTGGAGCGCCAAAACGCCCAAGTTAATTTATTGGGAATAGACTGTTGTTTTGGCGTGCAATCAAAGTCCATATGCCCCTTTGGCATTACTTCTAGGACGGCGTTGGCTTGGGAAGCCAAACCGTTAGTGTGAGCAGCTTCGATCGCCAGTGGATACACTTGACTGATGGTATCCCCATTGAATGGCGGTTGGCAGAGGAAAGAAGTCGAAAATTGCCCCCCAGGTTTGACTTGAAATTGTCTCGTATGACCGTTAGGCAACCACTCCACTGGAATGCCACTACAAGTAAGCGTAACATTGGTTGGAAGTTGGCTGGGATTGCGAACGAGAACGGGAATCTCAACTTGATCGAGCGGAGCTACCTGTAGCTTTGGGAATGGCAGTTCGATGATTAACTTCGTAGAGCTGACGCCTTCCTGAAGATCTAGACGCATCACCTGTCGCGCTTCATCTCTCAGATCCATAGAGAAGGCTCGTACCGTTAGGTTCACCAAACCTAAAAAGCCAGGAACAGGTGTATCTACGATCGATACGTGAAATTCTACTAGATCGCCAGGGGGATTTTTAGTACTAACTTCTGGGGAAATGCTATACCATTCGTAATCTGGATCGACCTCTGAGCCTGCGGCAGTGACTTCTAACTGAAAACTGGCAAAGCGATCGCTTTCATTGACGATCGTTACAGAAAAGGAAGCAGGCTTGCCTCCGGGTCTAAACGCGATGTCTTTTTTAGAGACAACCATTCCAATGAGATTTTCTGCCATGAGTAGAAGAAGTGAATGAGTAACGACTAAATGAATCGAGTAAAATTAAAGAATGCCAGTCTTCGCTTTATACAGCTACCTTCCAGAATTATTCGGGCGATTGCCTGCTGTAGAGGTTCCGTCACGGACAGATCTGGCTTTAGTCAATAAATTTTGCAGATCGTTTGTTTGTCCCATCTTCGCCGCCATTGCTGCTTTTTTGGCTTTATCGGATTCTTGCCTCAACTTACTCATTTGATCTTTCATTCCTTTCTCACGGGCAAATACAACATTGCCCATGCGCTGAAATACTCTTGCCATTTGTCCGATCTCATCATTGCGATCGACCAAACCTGCTAAGTGTTCGTCCGTAAACTCTTGGTCTTCAATTGCCTTAGCTGCTTTATTGAGGCGATCCATTGGATTCAAAAGCCACCTTGCCATCAAAAGACCGATCGCAATACTAAAAACTAAAGTCGCAATAATAATCACAATTGTGTTGCGATTGCTTGCGGCAATTTCTTCCATAAAATCTGACTCTGGAATGACGACCACAATCAGCCAGTCCAATCCATCCTTGCTATGTAACTTCGTTACATTGACGAGTTGGCGGGAGCCCTTGAGATCGAATTTAAATAGTTGATTTTCACCAACCTGTTGAAAGTCTTTAAATTTTTCAATGATGCTCTGAGCTGTTGACTGGATTAGCATATCGCTACTTTTAACCGAAGAGACCCGTTCTTGTTTTCCATCTTTAGTGGTGATAAACGGTGGTTCGTCTGTAGAACTGGCAACGACATCCCCAGATAGTTCGACGATAAATGCTTCTCCAGACTTACTGATTTTTTGTTGCTTGAGAAATTCACTAATTTGAGAAAGGGTAACGTTAATTCCCACTGCACCACGAAATGTTCCAGTGTTTGAGAATACAGGTGTGGCTCGACTAATCGTCAGCAGGCTGCGATCGGCAGAGATAAAGATAGGACTCCAGATTGGTTTTCCCTGTTGTTTCGCTGCCACATACCAAGGTCGTGAAACGGTATCGTAATTTTGCGGTTCGAGCGTAGTTGCACGTTCGCCTTTCTGATTTAGCTTAAATACTAGGCGGTTAGGGGCACTCGCTTCATTCCTCACCCGCAGAAAGGTTTCGCCCTGATAGCGATCGACACCGACAAAATCTCCCCTTTCGTTACCATAGTAAATATGAGATTCTAGCTTTAGTTCTTCAATCTTTTCCCACAGGTGTTTTTGTAAGGCAAGCTGGTCGTCAGGATTTACGATATTTTTATTTAAAACGTAAGCGGTAGAATCATTGATTAATGCTGATTTTTCTAAGTAATTATTAATATGTTGTTCGATTCGTTCGCTAGCATCTTGGCTCAACTGTTGGGCTAACTTGTTGACCGCTTTTTCGCCATTAGCAAAGGATAGCCATCCCGTTAGACCTACAGCGGTAGTCAGTTGTACGATCAAGACCACAGGGATAATGTGTCGAATTGAAGCCATAGTAATAAGCCATGAAGCAAGATACTCATGATTTTAAGCTTCACAGGCTCGTTTAGGGTTAAAACTTTGGTAAATCTTTGAATTAATGAATTGTTTCAGTTGTCAGAAAAAAAGAGCGATTGTCAGTGATCGCCTGTTAATTACTAGAAAAAACATGCTCGCAATCAAAAATACCTATGCTCAAAGTGCGGTCGCACGATAAAACTGTAGGGTGGAAAATTTGTAGGAGGTGGTTGCAGGATATCCTACTTATGAGTTTGGATAATGGATTGTAATGCTTGAAGGCGATCGCCAGTGAAATAGACATCAGGAAATTTCTGTAATTGCAGTTTGTCAAGGCTGCGCTTTACTTGTTCAGAGGACGTAACAATCCAAACTTGGCGATCGCGTTTTACGGCATCTAAGACACTGGTTTCTATAGCCAGTGCAGCCGTTACACCAATTTCTGGAACTTCACTCAAGTCCAAAACTAGAGCTTGGTAATCTTGAACAATCAACATCCGCTGCGAAATGATTTTGGCAGCACCAAAACTCAGAGGTCCCCCTAACTGAAACAGCAAAATCTTGCCCTCAGCCTGAGACAACAATTCCCGTTCTTCAGGTTCAAGGTTGTGGGCATAAGCAGGATCGGTAATGGCTTGGATGCGATCGCTTTGGATGTCCGTTAAGCGCTTGATCGTTAAAATATTTGCAATAAAAACACCTACAACGACTGCCGTAATTAAATCCACGCATACCGTCAAAACCAATACCAAATACATCAACCCCGTACCTTTAAAAGAGAGATGGTGAGCGCGTTTAATAAAGTTCCAATCAATAATATCCATGCCAACTTTGAGCAATAAACCTGCCAACACCGCATGGGGAATTACCGCCGTCAAAGGGCCCGCCACCAGAACTACCATCAGCAACACCACCGCATGAATCATCCCCGATAACGGGGTTTTCCCTCCTGCTTTGACATTGACTACCGTTCGCATAGTTGCTCCAGCTCCTGACAAGCCCCCAAATAGTCCTGCCAATACATTCCCAATTCCCTGTCCAATTAGCTCCTTATCTGACTCATGCTGGGTTTGGGTCATGCTATCTGCAACGAGGGAAGTCAAGAGCGAATCGATCGCTCCCAAAAAGCCCAAGGTTGCACCATAGCGCAGCATATCCGCTAACTCTCGCAGATTAAATGTGGGCATTCGCAACTTTGGTAGTTCGCTAGGAATTGCTCCAATCCGAGAAATATCGGCATTCTTAAAAAATAGAACCGACAGGATCGTACAGACGACTAAAGCCATCAGGGGTGAAGGAAAAACTCGGTTTAATTTTGGCGGCGCGACAAAAACTAAGAATAGGGTCAAGACTCCTAGTCCCATTGCCACAGGATTGGGCTGGCTTATGTAACTCGGCAATTGCCGCAGCGTATCTAATATCTCACCAGTACCTGCATACCCAAGCAGGGGTGGCAACTGCAGCAAAATAATGATTATGCCAATCCCTGACATAAAACCAGAGATGACAGTATAGGGGATGAGGGTGATGTACTGCCCTAGCTTCAGGACACCTAACAAAATTTGGAACAACCCACCTAACATTACGACCGTAAAGGCAACTGCAAGAGCAGTTTCGAGATTGTCTTTGTAATTTGCGATCGAGGAAGCAATCACTGTGGTAATGACTATGGTCATTGGTCCTGTTGGCCCTGAAACTTGAGCAGGTGTACCCCCAAAGAGTGCTGCAAAAAAGCCGACAAAGATCGCTCCATATAGTCCTGCGATCGCGCCCGCGCCAGAGGCAACTCCAAAGGCTAAAGCCAGTGGTAGTGCCACAATCGCCGCTGTTACTCCCCCAAACAGATCGCCACGCCAATTTTGAAAATGAATCTTATTGACTAGATTGATAGACATAGGTATTTAAGAAATTTAACAATTAGAAGTTTGCGTGGCGAATTACTAGATCCAAGATGGGAGTCTGCTTGGTAGAATATTCCATCTAATCTTTGCTGTTTGGTCGATCTTGGTGGTCTAGTCTTCTTCCTGATTGACAACAGAAGTTCTATAATCTCCCTTTTTTATCCCCATGATTTTCCCATAGCTTTAAACCTTTTGCTCCTATCATAAGCCAGCCAATGGTTTCTATAGAGCGATCGCAGAATATCTGCATGCCCAGTAGCCGAGGGGACGGGAATGTCAAAGAAAAACGATGGGTCTCAACCTAGATAGGGGTTAGTAAAATCATGGGTCTTTGTGCGAGAATTGGCAATAATGTTGGGAAGAACACAAAACCACCTGTAGAATCAAGGGTGACCCATATTTTGCCTAATTTATGACCATCCAAGTCTACGGAATTCCCAACTGCGGAACTTGTAAAAAAGCGCTAGCATGGCTACAAGACAAAAACATTGACTTTGAATTTATCAATACCAAAGAGCAGCCACCCAGTGAAAGTGCGATCGCGTTATGGGTCAAAGCACTTGGCAATCAACCCATGCGAAATACTTCAGGGCAGTCCTATCGGTCGCTTGGAACTGAGAAAGATGCATGGACAGATACGGAATGGATAGAGGCTTTTAGTCAAGATCCGATGCTGCTCAAACGCCCTCTGTTTGTTAAGGATGGCATTGCTGTATCCGTAGGATTTCGCAACCCTGAAGATCTGCGCCAAAAGCTAGCCTAGCTTTTTAGGGAACTTTGAAGGTAACAGAAAATCCCATGCTTGCCAATCATATTTCTCTGGGAATACCCTCAAAATTTTTCCTTGGCGAATAGATTGAACCCTCCTTTGCACGCATCCTCACTTTTAAGACGGTTAACTATGTTATGAAGAACCCATTTTTAGTTATTCTCAGCCTCGTTATTGGACTAACATCCTTTAGTTCTACTGCACAGGCGGATAATTACACCATTCAGCCAGAAAGGGTAATCAGCGTCGTGACGGCTGACTGGAATTTTGAGACTTCTGCTTCTGCTGTAGCGCTTGCCAATTGGTCTGCAAGTTTAGTTAAAGAATGTGACTAATTCTGCCATAAATCCACCATAAATCCATGGTTTGGCCGTCATCCGCAGCATTATATAATTAGTTCCAAAACCCTATGAGCCTAGAGACATTATTTACCGAGTACCGCCTCCCAATTATCTTTCTCATGCTCGCCACCCCTTGGCTCACCTATTTGATTTGCTACGCTATCCCCGGGAAAACCGAAGAACCCTTTGTCTTGAGTGCCAACCTCTGGCTCTCGGTTTTGAGTATGCTCACGCTGGCAGGGTATCTAACCTATGCAACCCATACCAAGGGATGGGAAATGATTGTCAAACAAGCTGATGTATTTTTGCTGTTTTTGCCACCCTATCATCTGATTGCATCGCTGTGGCTATCAAAGCAACGCCTTCCTTTGATTGAGATTCCTGCCTTTCGCACCCTACAGGGCTTGATCGTCATGGCAGGTGTTTATATGGTTTTGGCATGGATTGCCTCTGCTACTAGAATCTACATTATTGTATTTTCCTTCATTCCATTCCCCATGTTTTTAGGCTTACTGGCACTCTTGGTAGGCATTGGCTATTTAGGATATCGCCGCACGTTTGGGACATAGGCAGTTAAAAAAGCATTTCATCAAGCCGCTAACAAAATTAATTACAGAATTTGGCTGAAAGCGATTTGAGCTTTACAATGAGCTTTGCGATGGTTACGCATAGCCTAGTTAATGATGCAAGAACAAACAATTCCCCCACGCGACTTTTCATGGGCTTTTTGGCATATTGTCCCGCTTTACCCATATAGTAAGCGGCGCACAATTCGGCATGAAGCGATCGCTAATGCGGTTTGGACATTCGATCAACTGCAAGGCATCTTTTATGTGGTCGTACCGATCCGAATGACGGTGGTTAAACTCGATCGCGGTGGGTTGCTGGTTTACGCCCCTGTTGCCCCAACGACTGAGTGCATTCGCCTCGTCAAAGAATTGGTCGCAGAGCATGGTGATGTCAAGTACATCATCTTGCCAACTGCCTCTGGACTCGAGCATAAAGTCTTTGTCGGACCTTTTGCGAGATGCTTTCCCAATGCCCAAGTATTTGTCACCCCCGATCAATGGAGCTTTCCGCTCAATTTGCCCTTAAGCTGGCTGGGTTTGCCGCGCAAGCGCACGCAGGTGCTGCCTCAAGATAGCCGTCAAGCACCCTTTGCCGATCAGTTTGACTATGCAATTCTAGATTCCATCCATCTTGGCTTAGGAAAATTCACCGAAGTTGCGTTTTTTGATCGGCGATCGCGAACGTTATTGGTAACCGATATGGTGATTTCCATTCCCCAAGATCCCCCTGCGATCGTGCAAGTCGATCCATACCCCTTATTGTTTCATGCCAAAGATCGCGCCTCCGATCTTGTAGAAGATACGCAGTCAAACCGTCGCAAGGGATGGCAGCGCATCTCCCTATTTGCTATGTACTTCCGTTCCAGTGTTTTAGATGTGATGCCCTGGGGGGAGACTTTTCGCGATGCGGCTCAAGCCAGCGATCGCTCTAAAAAAGCTTATTTCGGACTATTTCCCTTTCAATGGAAACCTAATTGGCAAAGGGCATTTGAGGCATTGCGCGGCAATGGAAGATTGTTGGTTGCACCGATCCTCCAAACCTTAATTCTCAATCGCGCACCAAGAGAAACGCTCGCATGGGCCGATAAAATCGCCAGTTGGAACTTTCAACAAATTATTCCCTGTCATTTTGATGCTCCGATCGCCGCATCTCCGCAACAGTTTCGCCAAGCCTTCTCTTTTTTAGAAAAGCAAGCTTCTGCCCATACATTTTTACCTCCAGAAGACGTACAGCTTTTGCAGGAGATCGATCGCAGCCTGCACAAACGCGGCATTTTACCACCCGTAAAAGAGAAAGTGTAAATTTCAACTAACTCTCGTTGCTGGAGAATCATCAAAAGTATCCTCGCCTACATTATTCATAAAGATATCAGAAAGTCTTCAAAAGCCTTGCCCGAAAGATAACTTGGTAAGGTGAATCATGCAAACCAAAATTAAGGCGAAAATTGCATTTGTAAATCTTAAGATTTCATGATAAAACAATAAATATTGTAGGTACTTTACAAAACTAAAGCTTATATATACAGAGGGAAATGCTGTAGGGTTCTCATTTGGGCAAATGCCACAACCCGCGATCGCCGATTTAAACCCATTGAACATCTTCGCAACACCCTCAAGCCAAGGTCTAGCCTCACTCTACCATCCCCCATTAACTTTTGAATCTCAAGATTCCATTTCAAACCCCTTAGCAGTTTTAGCATTTCAAAACTCCATTTCGGGTCAAGATTCCCACACAGCCTCTCCATCGATTCCATTCGGAGCTGACTTAAATTCCGAACTTTTGCACCCAGACACCTCCCTCAATCCCAATACTCCTGTTCGCTTCGATTCCTTAACTGGAATACTTTCGATCCAAGGAGACAGCAGAGACAATATTCTCCACGAATCGACGAGCAAACGCGGCTACTTCGAACTCAACCTTGATGGGCTTCTATTTTCCAGCGATGCAAACTCCGCCCACTACACCCAAGCCCTAGCAGGAGCCACCAGAGATAGCGTCAAAGCCCTCAACTTTGAGGGTGGACTCGGACATGACAAACTCATTTTAGATCGCCAAGCTCTCAACCAAACCCTCAGCGTTACTGCCGATGATGAAGTTAACATTACTGGAAACATCAGCAGCAAAGGCGATGTCAATATCACTGCTGCCGAAATCAAACTCAACGCCAAGCTACAAGCCAACTCCATTTTCTTTAACGCCGCAAGTGTTTTGAACCAAGGGGAAATCAAGACCAAAGGTAGTACCACGATAAACTTTACGGATAAATATACTGACAGTGTGCGATCGTCAATTTCTGGGAAAAAAATTGGGATCTCTGGCGGCACGACGGGTAGTTTGGAAGCAAGCGGTAAGTTTGTCGCAAAAGAGATCGCACTCCTCGGCAAACAAGTCAGTCTCTTGGGTGCAAATATTGATGCGTCGGGCAAAAATGGCGGCGGTACTGTCCTAATTGGTGGTGACTATCAAGGCAAAGGCATAGAACGGGGCATCGTCAATGCTACGAACACAGTAGTAGATAAGAATACAGTCATACTTGCTGACGCACTGACCAAGGGTAATGGTGGGAAAGTTTTCATCTGGTCAGACGAAGAGACAATTTTTAAAGGCAGTGTGAGCGTGAAAGGTGGCTCCAAATCAGGAAATGGTGGCTTTGTTGAGGTCTCTGGGAAACACCAACTTAAATTTGCTGGGCAAGTTGACACGAGTGCTCCTAACGGAAAATTTGGTACTCTTTTAATCGATCCAGAGAATATTTACATTGGGGCGGATGATGGTGACCCTGACACCTATGATGTTTCTGACCTAGCGAAACAAACTGGTAATGTTATCCTGTCTGCCACCAATAACATCACGATTGAAGAGTTAGATTTTGTTGAATCTACAGGCACAATCACCATCCAAGCAGATTCCGATCGTGATGGAGTTGGAACAGTCACTGTAAACCCAAATGTAGGTCAAACAGGTACAGTCTCGACAGGTAGTCGCAATATTGATATTTCTGGAGTAATAGTTAATTTAGGGAATCTTGGCAGTGGTAGTGGCAATATTACTGTCACCGCCGCAAATTCAATTACTGCAAGCCAATTTGTTGCTACTTCTGGCGGCAATATCACCGTCACTGCAAAAAACTCAATTACTGTAAACGGTCACTTAGACAGTGATAATAACAATGGAAATGGCGGCACTATTACTCTCAAAAGTACAATGGGTAATATATTCGCCAGTAGTATTTCTGCGTACTCTCAAAACGCCAATGCAGGCAAAATCGATGTTAGAGCTAAGACCGGAATTCAAATATCTGGTATAGCAAGTATGCCATTCTCTAATGGCGTTGGATACTCCCAATCCAGCCCTTTAGGTTCGGTTTTTATGTCAGCAGATGATTTCATTGATATCGGCGCTTTATCTTTGGGGAAATCAGTTGATGCTCATCTAATTAGTAGGAATAGTAACATCAGTATTGGACTAACAGCAATTGCACTCTCTAATGGCGTTGCTTCAAATTTGAGATTAGATGCAAAGTTGGGGATACAAACAGGAAGTATTAATTCGTCCGCACAATTTGATGGATTTGCCAATGTTAATGGGAACGCGGGAAATGTCGGAATGAGAGCTGGAGGAGACATTGAGGCAGAAGCGATCCATACAAACGCAACTGGAACAGGTAATGGTGGTTTTATAGATTTGCAAAGTCTAGAGGGTAAGATTCGCATTGCTAAAGTGGAGCGCTACAATAATGGCTTCTATCCTCCTAGTGCTAACTACCTTCGTTCTGATAGTGTCGGAGGAAGAGGTGGAAATATCACGCTAAAAGCAGCGAAGACAGTTGTAGTTGATGGTGCATTTCAGAAAGATGGTACTGATTACAGTATTTATTCTGGCGGAGCTACAGGAAATGGAAGGATTTGGATTGAGCGAGAGATTGGACCAGCGGGCAATTTCTTTGCGGTGGGCGATGCTACTTATAATGGAACTAAGGCGGCGATTAGCGGTGGTTTGAATGCTAATGGCAAAGAAAACATTCTGTCACCAACAACGGTTGTCATCGGTGATTATTCCAAGGGAAATATCAAGATTCTTACGCCAAATGGTACTCCACCAGAGACGATTCCCGTCACGCCTTCCCCTAGTCCAACCCCTACTACATATAGCTATACTACTGTTACATCGCTCGAAGTTCGCAATCTACTCAATCAAAACAAAATAGCAGAAGCAGTTGTAGCTCTGGATAATCTACGTACAGATGAATTTCTCAGGAGCCAAAATAATTCGCCAAGAACTATTCCACCTTTAACGTCTATCGGTCAGATTCAAAACTTTTTAGCGAATGGCGATCGGCAAGCTGGCACGTCATCAGCAGTGGTTTACACTTTCTTGGATGGACAGGAACTCGACCTAATTACCGTTACTGCTACGGGTGCTCCTGTGTATGAAGCCATTTTAAATAAAGAGATCAAAGCGATTCTCCAAAAACCCCTATTAACAATAACTGCAAAACAAGCTATAGAAGACGCTGTTATCGACTTTAGAAGCGACCTTCGTGATCCAGATTCCCCAGACTATCGAAATACAGGTAAGCCTCTTTACGACTTATTAATTAAGCCGATAGAAGCCGATATTGCTCAGGTGAATAACCTGATTTTCGCACCAGATTCAACATTTAGATCCATTCCACTTGCTGCACTATATAATGGTACGCAGCATCTGTGTGAAAAGTTTAGTAGTAGCATTACGCCTAGCGTTCAAGTTATCCGATCCGATACTTATACCTCTTTAAAAGATGCAGATGTCTTGAAAATGGGAGCAACAGAATTTATCCCTGGAGGAGGTTGGAGATCTTTACCTCAAACGTTAGGAGAAATGGAAATAATCGGACAACTTGAGATGGCATCTGCCTCACCCACATCACAAAACGCGATCTATCTAAACCAACAGTTCAACGAACCGAATGTCAGAAAGCTAGTCCAGAACGGTAACGAGCAGATCGTTCACTTTTCAACTCATGGATTCGAATCTGCGTTGGCTACAGAAAGTCCTTTTGGAATTGGGCAATCCTATCTCGTTTTAGGAGTTAATAACGGAGTCAAGGATCTGCTTCTAACTGCATCAGATTTTCGCAACATGAAAGGTCTAGATAAAAAGGAGCTAGTCGTTTTTAGCGCTTGTCAGACTTTCATCAATAAGACCAAAGAGCAATTTGGGCTGGCTGGTGCTGCATTGATTGGTGGGGCTAAGTCGGTACTTGGTTCTTACTGGGTTGTAAGCGACCAAGGCACAATGGCTCTTATGGGCGGCTTTTATCAACAACTGCTCGATGCTGGACTGCCAAAGACCAAAGCATTACAAAATATACAGAAAGCAATGCTGTTAGGCGGAGCAAATTTGAACAAAAATGCTGGCACATTGGAAATACCCAATCTTCAGAGTTATGTAACACTAGCATTACCAACATACACAAAAGAAAAATTAACAGATAGGCCTAATGGTATTGGTCTTAAACACCCCTACTATTGGGCAAGTTTTGGCTTGAGTGGAAATCCTTGGTAACAGGTAGTCTCTTGATTGAGTTATCTTTGTAAGTATTTGCAGTCTTCTTATCTCAAATTCAAAATACTTCCATCTATGAAAACTTTTAGAAAGCTCTTTCCCAAATGTATGATTTTTAGCATTATTGCTAGCATCATCTGCTCTTTTTCGATAACAGCAATGCAGACATATACGAATAAGAGCTTCTTTGAGCTTTGCCAAGAGAGGGCTAGTTTAACACCTGAAACTCAGCATACAATTAATCTTTTATTGAAAGAAGCAGGCACTTCTAACTGTACTGAAGCTAACAAAAAATTAACAGGTGTTAAGTCTCTTTCTTTTAGTGATAACAGTCTAAGTGACTTAACACCCATCGAATCTTTAATAAACATTGAAAGTTTTAATAGTCAAAATGCTCAGATTTCTGATATCAGTTCATTAAGGTTTTTAAAAAAATTGCAGATTCTTAATCTCAGCAATAATCAAATTACTGACATAAGCCCTTTAAGATCGCTAACTAACTTAGAAAGGCTTGAGATAAGTCAGAATAAAGTCTCTGATATTAGTACGCTAGAATCTCTAAAAAGCTTGGTGTCACTTAGCTTAAGTGTAAATAAAGTTACTGATATAAGTCCTTTGCGATCGCTCAAAAACTTGCGAGTAATTAATTTAGCTAGTAATCAAATCTCTGATATTAGTCCCCTTCAATCATTAACTGAGCTAAGATATCTTAACCTTATTGACAATCGGATCTCTGACATTAAGCCATTAGAGAAACTCACGAAGTTAACTGGTCTTGGTATTTCTGACAATCGTATTTCTGATATTAGTTCGCTCAAAGACATGACAGACTTAGTTACTCTAAGTGCCAAACGTAATCAAATCTCAGATGTTCGTCCATTACAATTTCTTACAAAACTAGAGAAACTTCATTTGTCCGATAACTATATTACAGATATTAGTGCATTAAAAACCTTAACGCAATTAGAAATTATGGATATGAGAAAAAATCCAATTACCAATAAAACTTGTCCACCATTACGACTACCAGACTACTGTTATTTTTAAAGATTTTTGCAGTTTTGGTAGCATAAGCGCCAATTCAAGAATGAAATGCAACGCCTAGAGATCTTTGCGTAAAGGGACTCAT